>NZ_KV815597.1:44619-135920 GCF_001814285.1 Enterococcus sp. HMSC076E04
TTCTTGGAGTTAAACGCTTCTGTCCCAGCCTCTAAAAATATAACGGTGTAGAGAAATGGTAATTTAGAAATATTCAAAATAACATAGCTTTATTTTTTCAATTATCTAAGTGTTTTTGTACTTAAGACTGCCAATTTTCAGGATCTTTTTTCCATTCTTTTAGCAGAGTTAATTCTTGCTCATCGATATAACGATCTTCTAAAGCTGCTTCGATCAATACAGAGTAATTGGTCAACGTCATAAGAGGGATTTCGGCTTTTTCGAAATTTGCTTTTCCTTTTGGCAACTCATACGTAAAGATAGCTGCAACACCAAGGATATCTGCACCTTCTCTTTTCGCTGCTTCAGCTGCTTCCAAGACGCTGCCTCCTGTAGAAATCAGATCCTCGATCACAACCATCTTCTGGCCTTCAACTATACGCCCTTCGATTTGATTGCCTTTCCCATGATCTTTCGCCTTACTTCGAATATAGACCATTGGCAAGTCTAATATTTCCGCTACCCATGCAGCATGAGGGATTCCTGCCGTTGCAGTTCCAGCAATTACTTGTACTTCAGGGAAAGCTTCTTTGATTTTGCTTGCTAAGCCTTTTGCGATCTCTTTTCGGACTTTTGGATAGCTCATCGTGATTCGGTTATCGCAGTAAATGGGGCTTTTGATTCCACTTGCCCAAGTAAAAGGATCACTTGGATTTAAAAATACTGCTTCAATCTCTAATAGATCTTTTGCGATACTTTGTTCTACATTCATTTTAGGTTGACTCCATTCTGTTTGAATCGTTCGGTATGCTTCATAAGGATCAGTTGCTTGTGTGATTGGTCGTCCCACAACGATGAAAGTTGAGCCAATCTCTCTTGCTTGAGAAGGTGTGACTACTCTTGTCTGATCTCCTGCGACTGTTCCTTCTGGTCTTATCCCTGGAGTTAAGCAAACAAATTCATCTCCCGCCGTTTCTTTGATCGCTTCTACTTCCCAAGCAGAAGAAACCACACCATCTAATCCTGCTTTTTTGGCACAGTTAGCGTAATGGATCACACTTTTTTCTAAAGGAACTTCGATTAGTTGATCTGCATGCATCTCCTCTTCACTTGTAGAGGTAAGTTGAGTGATAGCTAGAAGTAGCGGACGTTTCCCACCTTCTGGCGTTCCTTCTTCTAATCCACGCATTGCCGCCTCCATCATGCGAATACCGCCAGCTGCATGAACACATGTGACATCAACACCAAGCTTTGCCAGTCCCCGCATTGCTTTTTCGACCGTATTCGGAATATCGTGAAGTTTCAGATCTAAAAACACATCGTGACCAGCATCTTTTAGATAACGTACGATTTCAGGTCCTTCTTGGTAGAACAATTCCATTCCGATTTTCACAAACAATTTTTCTTCTTCTGGGAAAAAACGAAGAAAGTCTTCTACTTCTTGCCAAGTTGAAAAATCTAATGCAATGATTGGTCGTTGGTTTAGTTGGTTCATCGTTCACGTTCCTCTCTCACTTCTTTGATTAATCTTTCCAGTGACTCAATACCTAGTTCGCTCATTCGCACTGGGAGCTCTTTGATTAGTTTAGGACAGATATAGGGATCGGTGAAATTCGCAGTCCCTATAGCTACAGCGCTTGCTCCAGCCATAAACATCTCAAGAACATCGTCCACTGTCTGCACGCCGCCCATCCCAATGATTGGAAGATTGGATATACTTGCCACTTGATGAATCAAACGGATAGCGACAGGCTTGATTGCTGGTCCGGATAGTCCACCTGTTTGATTGGCTAAAATCGGTTTTCTTGTCTTAAGGTCAATCCGCATACCAAGTAGTGTATTGATCATTGTAAATCCATCTGCCCCTCCAGCTTCGATTGCCTGAGCGATTGGAACGATGTCTGTCACATTGGGGGATAGTTTGACATAGACAGGAACAGAAGCAACTTTCTTTACTGCTTGTGTTAATTGAAAAGCAACATCAGGATCTGTTCCAAAAGCGATACCGCCATGCTTGACATTTGGACAGGAAATATTCAGCTCGATTGCTTTCACATTTGGCGCTTCGCCGATTTTGCTACAAACTTCTACATAGTCTTCTTCGCAAGCACCAGCGACATTTGCGATGATGGGTAACTCATTGTACTCCTCTAATTCTGGAAGAAGTTTATGCATAACAACGTCTAGACCAGGATTTTGTAACCCAATCGCATTCAACATGCCCGATGGTGTTTCCGCCACTCTCGGTGTAGGATTGCCAAAGCGAGCATTTGGAGTCGTTGCCTTGACCATGATCGAACCAAGCTGATTCAAATCATAGTATTTTCCGTATTCTTTGCCAAAACCGAAACAGCCGCTTGCCGGCATGATAGGATTTTTTAATTCTAGGCCAGGAAGTTTGACCGCTAAAGGATTCTCATTCATATAATTACCTCTCCTATTTTAAAAATCGGTCCTTCGTCACAAACTTTCACACTTTTTGTTCCTGTTTCATCTTCCGGCGTATGACAAACGCAAGCATAGCAAGCCCCTATCCCACATGCCATGCGGGATTCTAATGATAACTGGACATTTTGATGCGAAGAAAACAGCTGTTCCACTGTCTTCAATAACCCGTTGGAACCACATGCAAAAACAGCTGTAGGTTTCGTCTTCGTTCCTAACAATAAATTACCGACATTTCCGTGCATACCGTATGTTCCATCGTCAGTAGCGATTCTTGTTTCTCCTAGACGATTAAATTCTTTTTCATAATAAACGACTTCATGTGTGGCAAAACCTAAAAAGTGCGTTGGTTTGATCCCTTTTTTGACTAACTGCTTTGATAACTCATACAGGGGAGGGACACCGATTCCTCCACCGATTATAAATACTTCGTCTCCTGTATGAAGACCAGATAAATCAAAACCATTACCTAAAGGACCCATGACATCTAAATGGTCTCCGGCAGAAAGAGTAGAGAAGACGCTAGTCCCCTCACCTTCCACCCGATAGATAATACGGCAAGTATTTGTCTCGTGATCGATATGATTCAAGCTAATCGGTCGGCGTAGCAGCAAGTCTGCACGCGGCACGAGGATATGCAAGAACTGTCCTGGTTGCTGCATTTCTTTTACTAGATCACCTTTTAATGTCATTTCAAAAATCTTTGGTGCCAGCTGTTTTTGCTGAACGATTTCCATCATTTCTTGTTTCATCTGTCCCCTCCTGTAACGGATTTTCTTCTTTCGGTCTTAACATGTGTACACCGTTAAATAGGGTTGGTTGAAAATGCACGAGATTCCATCACTCGAACGATTGCATCTGCTGTGTCTAAAGAAGTAAACAACGGAATACCATGTTCAACTGCTTCTCTTCGGATAATGAAGCCGTCTTTAGAAGCATTTCCCCGATCTTTATCAATCGTATTGACAACCACTTGTGTTTTACCATCTCGTATCAAGTCAACTACATTTTTTTCTGCTGCTTCCTCAGAAATTTTCGCAACTGTTTCAACGACCAAACCATGTTTTTCGAAATAGGCAGCTGTATGTTTCGTTCCTATCAGACTATAGCCGATTTCTGTAAAACGTTTAGCTAACTCTAGTGCTTCTTCTTTTGTTTCATCCGCAATCGTAAACAATACGGCTCCATATTCAGGCAAGTGTAATCCAGAAGCTTCAAATGCCTTGTACAAAGCTTTGTCTAATTGTCTGTCAGACCCCATTACTTCTCCAGTCGATTTCATTTCAGGCCCTAAGTAAGTATCGACTTTCTGCAATTTAGTAAAAGAAAAGACGGGCGCTTTAACATGGACTTCTTTTGTTTCCTTATAAAGTCCGTTTTCATAACCAAGTGTCTTTAATTTCTCTCCCAAAATAGCTTTCGTCGCAATTTGTGCCATTGGAATTCCTGTCACCTTACTTAAGAATGGAACAGTCCGACTTGCTCGAGGATTGACTTCGATCACATAAACCTCATTTTCATGGATGACGAACTGGATATTCATCATCCCGACACAGTTCAAACCTAATGCTAAACGGATCGTGTAGTCTTCAATCGTTTTCTTGATCGATTCAGATAATGTTTGAGGTGGATACACAGCCATTGAATCCCCTGAATGGACACCGGCACGCTCAATATGCTCCATGATCCCTGGGATGAGTACTGTTTCACCGTCACAAATCGCATCCACTTCGCATTCACCACCAAGCAAATAGCGGTCCACTAGTACTGGATGTTCTGGAGAAGCTTTCACAGCATGCTCCATGTAGTCTTCTAAATCTCGCTGATTTTCAACGATTTCCATCGCACGCCCGCCTAATACATAGCTTGGACGAACAAGAACTGGATAACCAATTCTCGAAGCGATAACCACGGCTTCTTCTTTACTTGTAGCAGTATCCCCTAAAGGTTGAGGAATACCCAACTCTTTCAGCGCTTGCTCGAATAAATCACGATTTTCCGCACGATCCAAGTCTTCGATCGTTGTCCCTAAGATTTTTACACCAGCAGCAGTCAAAGGTTCGGCTAAGTTGATTGCTGTCTGACCACCGAATTGAACGATTACTCCTATCGGCTGTTCTAGCTCGATCACATTCATCACATCTTCGAAGGTCAATGGCTCAAAATATAATTTATCCGAAATAGAAAAGTCAGTAGAAACTGTTTCCGGATTGCTGTTCATGATGATTGCCTCGTATCCTGCCTGCTGGATTGCTTTGACAGAATGCACAGTCGCATAGTCAAATTCAACTCCTTGTCCGATACGGATAGGACCAGATCCCAGTACTAGAACTGAGGGCTTTTCTGATCGTGAACTTTCATTTTCATATTCATAGGAACTATAAAAATAAGGCGTTTTTGATTCGAATTCCGCTGCACAAGTGTCAACCATCTTATATACAGGAATCAAATCATTTTCTTTTCTCATCTGGCGAACGGCTTCTTCGTTTATTTCCCACAGCTCCGCCACTTTTTTGTCTGTAAAACCATTTTGTTTCGCTGTTTTCAATATCCTGTCATCCAACGGCTGCTGTTTCAACTGCTGTTCGATTTCTACGATATGCAACAGTTTATCTAAAAAGAATAAATCGATTTTTGTCAAATCTGCCAATTCTTCTATGGTGTACCCTCTTCTAATAGCTTCAGCTACATAAAACAGGCGATCATCTTGTGCTCGAACCACTTTTTGGATTAGGTCATCGTCCGTGATGTCTGCCAACTCAGGAAGTTCGATATGGTGTGTACCGATTTCTAAAGAACGCACAGCTTTCAATAAAGACTCTTCGATATTTCGACCGATAGCCATCACTTCACCAGTTGCTTTCATCTGTGTGCCTAAAAGCCGTTCTCCGTTTTCAAACTTATCAAATGGCCAGCGAGGAATTTTAGCTACAACATAATCTAATGCAGGTTCAAATTCTGCAAAAGTCGTTCCTGTGACAGGATTTTTCATTTCGTCTAATGTTAATCCAAGCGCTATTTTAGCAGCTAGCTTAGCGATCGGATAACCAGTCGCCTTACTTGCTAACGCCGATGAACGAGAAACACGCGGATTGACTTCAATCACATAATAATTAAGGCTATGTGGATCAAGAGCAAGTTGGACGTTACAGCCTCCTTCGATCTTAAGTGCTCGAATAATCGAAAGAGAAGCATCACGAAGCATTTGATATTCATGGTCAGACAATGTCTGGCTAGGAGCAAATACGATAGAATCACCTGTATGGATACCCACTGGGTCAAAATTTTCCATATTGCAGACAACGATTGCATTATCAGCCGAATCTCTCATCACTTCATATTCAATTTCTTTAAAACCCGCAATACTTCGTTCAATCAAACATTGGGTAGCTGGGGAAAGACTTAATCCATTTTCTGAGACTGTTCGTAATTTTTCTTCATTTTCACACATGCCTCCACCAGTCCCGCCTAAAGTAAAGGCTGGACGAACGATGACGGGATAGCCGATTTTATTTGCAAACGCTACAGCTTCTTCTACTGTATTGACGATTTCAGATTCGGGGATCGGCTGATTCAATTCTTTCATCAACTGTTTGAATAGATCACGGTCTTCTGCTTGATCGATCGCAGAAAGCTTCGTTCCTAGAAGTTCTATGTTCAATTCTTCTAAAATACCAGATGCTGCCAGCTCCATTGCCATATTGAGGCCTGTCTGTCCGCCTAAAGTTGGAAGGAGAGCATCTGGACGCTCTTTTCGAAGAATCCTTGATACAAATTCAAGTGTGATCGGTTCGATATATACTTGATCTGCCACTTCTTTGTCCGTCATGATCGTCGCAGGATTAGAATTTACTAAAACCACTTCATATCCTTCTTCTTTTAAGGCAAGACAAGCTTGTGTTCCTGCGTAGTCAAATTCTGCGGCTTGACCAATGATGATCGGACCAGATCCAATCACCATAATTTTCTTGATATCTGTACGTTTCGGCATCTGTTTACTGCTCCTTTCCTGCATCCATCATTTCCATAAATTCATCAAATAAATGTAGTGCATCATGCGGACCAGGGGCAGCATCTGGATGAAACTGCACACTGAAAGCGGGATAATCTCTGTGTTTGACTCCTTCTACTGTTCCGTCATTCACTTCTACATGGGTTACGATGAGTTTTTCTGGATCAATCGTGGCTTCATCGACTGCATAGCCATGATTTTGAGAAGTAAAATCAATTCTTCCGGTCGCTACTTCTCGGACTGGATGATTTAATCCTCGATGTCCGAATTTCATTTTATAGGTATCTGCACCGTTAGCTAAAGCAAATAACTGGTGGCCAAGGCAAATACCAAAAATCGGTACTTTTCCTTGGATTTTTTTGATCATTTCGATTGCTTCTGGCACATCTTTTGGATCACCAGGTCCATTCGTCAGCATGACTCCGTCTGGTGATAGCGCTAAAATCGTCTCGGCATCTGTGTTATAGGGAAGTACTGTGAGGTTACAGTTTCTTTTACTCAATTCTCGTAAAATACTATGTTTCAAGCCGAAGTCAATGACGATGACTTTCCGTCCTGTTCCTGGACTTGGATAGGGTTTGTTAGTGGAGACTTGCTGCACTTGATTGGTTGCTAGAACGGTTGCTTTCAGCTGATCAAATGCATGTTCGAAGGAATCTCCAGCATCAACGATACTTGCTTTCATCGTTCCGACTTCACGGATTTTACGAGTAAGGGCGCGCGTATCGATACCTGATATTCCAGGAATCCCTTTTTGTTTCAAAAATGAATCTAGCGTCATTTGGTTTCGCCAGTTTGAAGCTACACGCGCGTGCTCTTTTACTACTACTCCTTTGCATGTTGGAGAAATCGATTCATAATCATCTCTATTTACCCCATAATTGCCCACCATAGGATAGGTAAATGTAATGATTTGACCGTTGAAACTTTGATCGGTGATGGTTTCTTGATAACCAGTCATACTTGTTGTAAAAACGATTTCTCCGAAGACATTTACATCCGCGCCGAAAGCTTTTCCTTCGAAAACTGTTCCATCTTCTAATATAAGCAAACGTTCCATACTTTTATTCTCCCTTCTGCCACACAAGTTTTCCGTTGACAAAAGTCATTTGTGTTTCGCCTTTTACTTTCCAGCCGATAAAAGGTGTATTTTCCCCTTTTGATAAAAAGTCTTCTTTATCGATCGTGCAAGTTTTTGTAATATCAAAAATTGCTACATCAGCGGGTGCGCCGACTGTCAGCGTTCCTGCATTCAAACCAAAAATCTCAGCCGGTTTAACTGCCAACCAATTGATTACTTGTTCCAATGTGAATTGTCCAGTTTCTACAAAATGAGTGTAGATCAGTTGGAATGCTGTTTCGCTTCCTACGATGCCAAATGGTGATTTCATGAAGCTTTGGCTTTTTTCTTCTAATCCATGTGGGGCATGATCTGTAGCGATACAATCGATTGTGCCGTCAAGCAAACCTTCGATCAAGGCCTCCCTGTCCTCCCGTCCTCTTAGCGGTGGATTCATTTTCCAAAAGCCGAAATCTTCGGGAATATCTTCGTCGATTAAAATAAGATGATGGGGCGAAACTTCCGCTGTTACGTGGATTCCTGCTTTTTTTGCGTCTCTGATTATTCGGACACTCTCTTTAGTAGATACGTGGCACACATGGTAATGAACACCAGTTGCTTCAGCTAGCAACAAATCTCTGGCGATTTGAGAAGACTCGGTTACACTTAAGATCCCGGGAAGACCAAGTTCTTCTGCCTTCTTGCCAGCGTGCATAACACCGCCAAATAATAAAGATTCGTCTTCTGTATGGGCTACTAGTGCTTTATTGTTTTTCGCAGCTTCTTTCATAGCCAGATACATCGTTCCAGCCGTTTGGACACCTACACCGTCATTTGTGAAAGCAAAAGCACCTTCTTCAATCAGTGCTTCTTGATCAACTAATTTCTCACTTCGCAGATTTTCTGTGATTGGCGCATACTGTAATACCTTCACAACTGCATCTTTTCTAATGATGTCATATACTTGTTTCAGCTTTTCTGCCGTATCAGGTACAGGATTTAAATTCGGCATCGCGCATACAGTAGTAAAACCACCACGTGCAGCTGAGCGAGTTCCAGCTTCGATCGTCTCCTTGTATGTAAATCCTGGCTCTCTCAAATGGACATGGACGTCCACTAAACCAGGTGTGATCAATTGTCCCTTTGCATCAAACACTTCATCAAATTCGGCTTCTGAGAATCCTGTACCGATTGCTTTGATTCGCCCATCTTCTATCCAAATTTCTGCTGGTGTCGTCATATTTTTTCGTGTATTGATCTGACCGTTTTTAATGAGTGTTTTCATTTTTTCATCCTCCTATAATTACGCTTTTCCATTTAGCACTGCTTCTAAGATTGCCATTCTGACAAAGACACCATTGCTCATTTGTTGAACGATTCGTGACTGTAATCCTTCCACTAATGAATCAGCTAATTCCACATCGCGGTTAACTGGTGCTGGGTGCATAATGATTGCATGTTTTTGCAGCTTCTTCGCACGTTCAACTGTCAAACCATATTCCTGATGGTAGCCTTCTTTTGAGAAGCTTTCTTTTCCATCATGGCGTTCGTGTTGCACTCGAAGCATCATCATGACATCAACTTGATTTAGCAGTTCGTCCAATGGCATATAATGTCCGTATACTTCGAACTCCTCATCGTACCATTCTCTAGGACCTGAGAAGAATACTTGTGCACCTAAGCGTTTTAACATCTGCATATTGGATTTCGCTACCCGAGAGTGAGTGATGTCCCCTACAATGGCAACTTTCAGTCCTTCAAAGTGTCCAAATTCTTCATAAATCGTCATCAAATCAAGCAAGCATTGGGTTGGATGCTGTCCGCTTCCGTCTCCCCCATTAATAATCGAGCACTGGATGGTTTTGCTTTGTATCAGTTCGTCATAATAGTTCTCATCACCATGACGGATGACCGCTACGTCTACACCTAATGCAGACATCGTCAGTACTGTATCGTATAACGTTTCTCCTTTTTGGACAGAGCTTGTACTTGCTTCAAATTCAATCACTTCGAGCCCTAGTTTTTTCTCCGCTACGTCAAAACTTTTATGTGTGCGGGTACTATTTTCGAAAAAGAGGTTTGTAGCAAAGTACTGGCGCTTTTGCGGAGTCCAATTAGCCCCTTGCTTGAATTCTTGCCCTCTGCGAATCAAGCCCATAACTTCTTGGTCAGTAAGTGCCTCAACGGTCAATAAATGCTTTAAACTGATACGTTCTGATTTGATGATCATAATGTTTCCTCCTTAGTTTTCTTCGCTTCGTGAAGTTTCTGGTAAGATAAGATTTAAAATGATGCCAAGTACAGTTGCTAACGCCATTGCCGACAATGTAAATGTGCCTACTTCAAAGACAAGTCCGCCAATTCCTACTACTAGGATAACTGAAGCAATCAACAGATTTTTCTTTTTGTCAAAATCGATTTTGTTCTCGATCAAAATCTTCATTCCGCTTGCTGCAATGACGCCAAACAAGATAAAACTGATTCCTGAGATGACTGGTCCAGGGATACTTAAAATCAAAGCGCTTAATTTTCCTACGAATCCCAAAACGACTGCAAAAACTGCAGCTCCCCCAATCACAAACACGCTGTGGACGCGTGTGATAGCCAGAACACCAATGTTTTCGCCGTAACTTGTTACAGGAGGTCCACCAACGAAGGCTGCTACGATTTGTGCTAAGCCATCACCTGTCAACGTCTTATGAAGACCCGGTTCTTCAAAGAAATTACGTTTAGTTAGTTTATTCAATACCATAAGATGGCCGATATGCTCTGTCATCGTCACAAAAGCGATGGGTGCCATTGTTGTGATTGCTCCAAGATATAGCTTTGGTTCATATTGTACAAATGGAATCTCAAAGTTAGGAACAGCAAACCAGGCAGCGTCTACGATTGGCTTAGTATCCACGATTCCAAACAGCAAGGCTACGATGTACCCGCTAATAATACCTAGTAAAATCGGAATCAATCCGAGAAAACCTCTTAGCCACATGTTGAAGAAGATGGTCAATCCTAATGTGATCAGTGCTACGGCAATATACTTGAAATCATATGTGCCTTGATTATACATAGCATTTGTTGCTGCATTTGCCGCAAGTCCCAACCCGATAACCATGATGACTGGGCCGACGACGATCGGAGGCAAGATTTTATCCAGCCATGCTGAACCGATCTTTTTGATGATCAGCGCAACAATCAAGTAGACTAATCCAGTTGTGACTGCTCCTTGTGCAATCGCTGGATAACCATCTGTTTTCATCAAAAGCTGCATCGCCGCAATGAAAGCGAAGCTGCTTCCTAAGTACGCCGGTATCTTTCCTTTAGTAGTAAATAAGTACACCAATGTCCCTAGTCCTGAACTGACTAGCGCGATACCTGGATCGATCCCTACTAAGATAGGTACTAACACGGTTGCTCCGAACATCGTGAACAAGTGTTGTAAACTTAATCCAACCCAATGTCCTGGGGTTGGGCGATCGTGGATATCTAACACCACGTCATCATTATGAAATCCTTTTTTCTCCGACATGTTTCTCTCTCCTCTAATCTTCCTCTTTCAAAATCATGATGCGATCTTGTCCATCAATCTCTTGCATCTCTACTAAAATCTCTTCCGCCCGAGATGTTGGAATGTTCTTTCCAACATAATCTGCACGGATTGGCAATTCTCGATGCCCACGATCTACTAGGACTGCTAATGAAATTTTTCTTGGTCTGCCAAAATCCATTACTGCGTCCATTGCCGCTCGAATCGTTCGTCCTGTATACAAAACATCATCAATCAAAATAACTTCTTTTCCTTCTAAGGAAACTGGGATGTCAGAAGAATGAAGTTCCGGTTCTTCTGGATTTTCTTTTTTGTCATCTCGGTATAAAGTGATATCTAGTTCTCCCACAGGAATATCGATATCTTCTAGTTGCTTCAAACGTTCAGCGATTCTTGATGCAATGTAGATCCCTCGTGTTTTGATACCTACCAATACGATATCTTGGATACTATGGTTTCTCTCGATAATCTCATAAGTAATTCGAGTCAATGCTCGCTTCATCGTTACCTGATCTACTACTTCTTTTGCTTGCATTTTCATTCCCCCTACTTTTTTGCATAAAAAAACTCCTGCCCTAAGAGGACAGGAGGAATGTTTAGACTGAGCGTATACTGATACACTGATAGCTATACTATGTCAATGAGCAATTTACTTTATGGCGCACCATACGTATCCTTGCTCCCACCCTTCTTAGCCTCACGGGACTAAACTTAAAGGAATTCTATTAAGTTTTATGCTTTCGTTGTTAATTACTATACCGTTATCCAAATTAAAATGCAATGTTTTTTCTTAATTTTTCTAAAGTTTTTTCAAAAACTTCTGGAAGAGGTGCTTCAAAGACCATCTTTTCGTTTGTAGTCGGGTGTGTAAAACCTAGCATTTGCGCATGGAGAAACTGGCCATTGCCTTTCAAAGTTTTCTTCGGTCCATATACTGGATCTCCAGCTAACGGATAGCCGATATACTTCATATGCACGCGGATCTGATGTGTTCTTCCAGTTTCCAGTTTTAATTCAACCAGAGTAAAACCTTCAAAACGTTCCAACACAGTAAAATGCGTGACAGCTGGCTTCCCGTCTTCTCTTATCGCCTGCATTTTTCGGTTTTCTTTCGAACGGCCGATTGGCGCATTGATCGTGCCTTTTTCGTGAGGAATCTCTCCATGGACTAAAGCAACATATTTACGTAAAGAAGTCTTATCTTTTAGTTGCTTAGCTAATGATTCGTGTGCCTGGTCATTTTTAGCAACCATCAGCAGACCTGAAGTATCTTTGTCGATTCGGTGGACGATACCTGGTCGGATAACCCCGTTGATCGTAGAAAGATCCTTGATATGATACATCAGCGCATTGACCATTGTGCCATGCGTATGACCTGCTGAAGGATGAACGACCATTCCTTGGGGTTTATTGATTACCGCAACATCTTCATCTTCGTAAACGATGGTCAACGGGATGTTCTCTGGGACAACATCTAATGTTTCTGGTTCAGGAATCAAGACAGTGATCTCGTCTCCTTGTTTTACTTTGTAATTTGCTTTGACTGGTTGTCCATTGACAGAAACCGCACGTTCTTTCAGCCACAATTGAATTTGCGAACGGCTGTAATCACTGAATAGATTAGTCAATACTTTATCGATCCTACCAGATTCATGGCGAATCGTTGTTTTAAGTTCGGTCATTTTTTCCTTTGATCCTTTTCATCTAAAATAATATAAATTAATATACAGATCACTCCACATACAAGTGTCACATCTGCTACATTGAAAATTGGAAAGTTCATAAAGTCTGTTTGAAACATATCTACTACATAGCCAAGTCGGAGACGATCAATAAAGTTGCCAATCGCACCAGCTAGAATCAGGCTCAATCCAATCATGAACCAGCGATTGCCTTTTTCCCGATTTTTAATCATCAATGTGAGAATCACAACGACTGCAATGAGTGTCACTATAGTAAAGAACCACATCTTCCCTTCTAGCATACTCCATGCGGCTCCAGTGTTTCGAATATGATTCAGTGACAAAATACCTGGTATAAGACTTTTCGTCTCTCCAAGCGCTAAATTATCAGTGATCCACCATTTGACCAGCTGATCCACTCCCACTAGCAGAGCGCTGAATATCCAATAAATAATTAACAAAAAATCAATCCTTTTCTATTTGTTTATAAATATCGCGAGGTCGTATGATCCCAAGCAGATTACCATCGGGATTCCCATCTTTAGTGATAAGTACGGCTTCCAAAGTTCCTTGCTCGCGAAACATCGCTTCAACCTCGTAAATATGTGTTTTTGCTGGAACAAAATGATAATTTGTGTACTTCCCATTCTGGATAATCAAATCCAATGCTCGTTTATTTGTTAAATCAACAGGACCTTTTTGGCTTTCTTTTGCTAGCCAAAATCCGATATTCCGTAAAGTAATCAATGCTACAAATTTTCCTTTATTATATAACGGAAACTGTGAATACCTTTTTTCTGCTACTATCTTTAACAGTTCAAGTAGCGGAAGATCTTGCTCAAAACCTGTTACACGTTTTGCAAATCGAGGTAGTACGGTTTCTGGGCGTATCAGTTCTTGTTCGATCAACTGGATTCGCTTGACTGTCCAATCATTTGGTTCTGCAATGACAAAATCGACGGCGATTCGGTCATGGACGATTGCATTCCTTAACTGAGCAAGCTGTAAAAGATCATCTTCATATTTTCTGATCATCAATTGTTTTCTTTGAGCTAGGCGTCTGACAAGTTCGGTAAATCCCATGTTTCGTGCATTTCCCATCTCGTCTCTCATCCATTTTTCGATTCGATTGAAACTGATTAAAAAAAGATCAGAGTTTGCCATAATTTTCCTCCTTGATCAAATATGCCCGGTTTTTTATATAGAAAAAGAACGCAAATAACACGATAACTGCAAAAAAACTGAAAAATAGATTTTGTAGGAAAACGGCCCCCAATCCAGTTGCCAGAAATAAGAACGGGTAGATTTGAAGAATCAAACCATTCATTGTGATCACATAAACAGGCTTTGCTTCTTTCACTGTATAAACGGGGCTTTTTAGCCAATAAAAGGTGACCTGCATCGTAAAGGGCACTTCCAGATCAAGCGTTATCTTTTGTTCATGATTGAGAACACTGCGTTTTTCATTATTGATTCTTAATTGAATCGAGCTGCCCATACCGTAAAAACCGGTTTTTCTTATAAATGTCGTTTTCATCGTACCCTCCTATTATGCTTTAGTATAGCTCAAAATACAATAAAGAAAAAGAATGATCCTAGTGCAAACACAATTAATCTCTTGACACCTTCAAAAAAAGAAGCTGTAGTCAAAATACAGCTCCTCTTATGTTTAATGAAAGTCATTTAGTATACGGTAGATTATAATCAAGCTTAAAACAATCCCAATACTTCTCCGTCGTTTGTCACGTCCATATTTAATGCAGCAGGTTTTTTAGGCAAACCAGGCATCGTCATAACATCCCCAGTTAAGGCTACTAAAAATCCTGCCCCTAATTTTGGGATGATCTCTCGGATCGTGATGGTGAAATCTTCAGGTGCGCCTAGCAATGAAGGATCATCAGAGAATGAATATTGGGTTTTCGCCATACAAATCGGCAAATTATTCCATCCATTTTTCGTAAATTCTTCTATTTGTTTTTGCGCCTTTTTACTAAAAACAACACCATTTCCTCCGTAGATTTTCTTGACGATTGTTTCAGTCTTTTCTTGTATCGTTTCTTCTAGGCGATACAATGGCTTGTAATCAGCCTCT
Source organism: Enterococcus sp. HMSC076E04 (assembly GCF_001814285.1). Classification (NCBI taxonomy): domain Bacteria; kingdom Bacillati; phylum Bacillota; class Bacilli; order Lactobacillales; family Enterococcaceae; genus Enterococcus; species Enterococcus sp. HMSC076E04. Next base: position 59,434 of record NZ_KV815597.1, read on the forward strand.
TTTCTATCAATCAATCGTACCACAGCTTCTGCTAAATCAACGCCACCTTCTGCTCCATTTGCCCATACACTTGCTCTTTTAGCAAGGATTCCCTGATCTTCGCACAAGTGCTCCAGCAGTGTAAGCTCACTATCTGTATCTGTTACGAATTCATTGATTGCAACGATCACAGGGAGTTGGTATTGTTCCATGTTACGTATATGACGTTTTAAATTTGCAAAACCTATTTTCAAAGCGTCAAGATTCTCATTTTTAAGTTCATCTTTTTTCATTCCACCATGCATTTTCAATGCGCGGATTGTTGCGACGATCACCACTGCATCCGGCGCTTTTTTCAAGTTAGGTACTTTGATATCTAAAAATTTCTCTCCGCCAAGATCTGCACCAAATCCTGCCTCTGTGACAACGTAATCTGCTAATCTCAATGCTGTCTTGGTAGCTAAAATACTATTGCAGCCATGGGCGATATTGGCAAACGGTCCCCCGTGGACAAAAGCTGGTGTTCCGTAAATTGTTTGTACAAGATTCGGCTTGATTGCATCTTTCAGCAGTAATGCCAGAGCGCCTTCTGCTTTCAAGTCTCCAGCAGTCACAGGCTGACGGTCAAATGTATAGCCGACAACGATCCTTGCAAGACGAGCCTTTAAATCTTCAAGGTCTGCCGCAAGACACAAGATAGCCATGATTTCGCTAGCAACTGTGATATCAAACCCATCTTCTCTTGGGACACCTTGGATTGGCCCACCCAAGCCAACGATTACTTTACGCAGTTCACGATCATTGAGATCGACTACCCGTTTCCAAATCACTCGGCGGGCATCGATGTTCAATTCATTTCCTTGATGAATATGATTATCTAAAAGAGCAGATAATGCATTATTAGCTGTTGTGATAGCATGCATGTCACCAGTAAAATGCAAGTTGATATCTTCCATAGGCAATACCTGTGCATATCCTCCGCCTGCAGCACCACCTTTGATTCCCATCACAGGACCAAGTGAGGGTTCTCGCAATGCAATAACAGATTTTTTATTGATTTTATTAAGCGCGTCTCCTAATCCTACAGTGATCGTTGACTTTCCTTCGCCAGCTGGTGTTGGATTGATGGAAGTAACTAAGATCAAATGCCCCTCAGCGTTATCCTTTGATCGATTGATTCCAGAAAAATTGATTTTCGCCTTATATTTCCCATACAGTTCCAAATCGTCTTCCTTAAGATCTAATTTACTAGCTACTTCAATAATCGGTTCTAGCTCTGTTTCTTGTGAAATTTGCAGATCACTCTTCATTTGATTACCCCTTTTCACGAACTTTATTCAACAAAACATCTTCTTTGTTAAGATATGCCAATTATACCTTTTTTTATTCAGAAAAAAAACATTAAATTACAGGTTTTTAATTTATTTGACGTACTTATAAATACTCTTTATAATGAAGGCTATGATCAGACTTTAGAAAGGTCGTGAGTGCTTTGACCACAGGAATTGTAAAATGGTTTGACAACAAAAAAGGATACGGCTTTATCAGTTATGATGACACAGAAGAAATTTTTGTACATTTTACTGCGATTGAAGAAGAGGGATTCAAAACTTTGGAAGAAAATCAAGTGGTCGAATTTGAGATCATCGAGGGGAATCGAGGAACACAAGCTGCCCATGTCAAGAAAGGCAGTGTTCAGACTTCCGAATCCAGTATACATTGATTTAGATAATCAAATAGAGTGAGACGCTTAACGGGTTGATCCGTACGTCTCACTCTTTTCTTTTCCTACAAAGATTCATTTCTTCAGGGCCTATTTTTTAAAATTAACTTTTTCTATTTTTCGTATATGGGATATTATTTCTTTTCTGTTGAGAAGATGGTTCTACTTTAGGCCCGTTTTTTTCAAGATGATCAAAAAGAACCACTTGATCTTTTTTTCGCATCATAAAAACAGATGGGGCTTTCTCATTTTGCAATGTCATTTGTACTCCTGTATTAGTCGGTGTCAAAGACCGAATCTGACCGACAGTTATTTCCCGATCTTTCCAAAAAGCAGCATAGCGTATGATGACCGAGTTGGATTTTAAAATAAAAGAACGCCGCCATCCTAGAAATAGAAAAACAAGAAAAACACCTAAAACAACATTGCTTTTCCAATAAGGACCCGTGTTTTCTAAAGAAAGAATCAGACTAAAAAACAGAATGATCAAGGTCAATGACCAATAGATGATCGTATGTGCCAGTTCAGGCTGCCATCGAATATTTTTTTTCATTCTCTAACCTCTCACCGATTCAGTAATGATATAATCTTACCATAACATTAATTTGAACAAAAAGGAGAATCTCTTTTTATGTTAAAAGTATACATTGATGCCTCTACAAAAGGCAACCCTGGACCTAGCGGGGGAGGGATCTTGATTGTCTATCAAGGTAAACAAGAACAGCTATCTATTCCCCTTTCCGTAGGGACAAACCATCAAGCAGAGTTCGAAGTCTTTTTAAAAACTTTAGAATTTCTAAAGAATAAAGATTTACAGAATGAAACGATTTTCTGTTTTTCAGACAGCAAAACACTGGTTTCTACAGTCGATAAAAACACAACGAAAAACGAGCTTTTCCTTCCCTATCTCCAAAAAATCAAAGAACTTCTGCCCGACTTTTCCTTGTTGATCCTACAATGGTTGCCCGAAAACAAAAACAAAGGGGCAGATAACCTCGCACGACAAGCCCTACAAAAACAATTAAAAGAAAGATAGACTCTTTGAAGAAAAAACTTTAAAGAGTCTTTTTAGTATCTTATCTTTAATACAAAAGATAATTGTGATCAAACGTGATTTCCAAATGATAATCTCCGATTTTCTCTTCTATTTGAATACGTAAAATTCTTTCGAGTTCTGTATCATCACATTGGAATTTTTCAGGAACAACTACATCAAACTGCAGCGTTTTCCCTTGATGGATGACTCTAAAATCATGTATATCGAGCCCTCTACCTGTTTCAAGAAGGATTTGCTTTAATTGATGCAAGATATTATAGTATTTTTCGTTATCAACAGGCATTGGGTCCAAGTGACAGACGAGTTCCACATCCAAAGACTTTTTAAAGTCTTTTTCTATCAAGTCAATAATCTTATGTGCTTCATTCAAGTTCATTGATTCATTTACTTCGATGTGAACTGATGCAAAGCGTTTATTGGGCCCATAGTTATGCACCAACAAATCATGATAGCCAAGTATATCGTTGCAAGCATTCAAGTGCTCTTCCATTTCTTCAATCTCTGCTGACGTTGGGCGACTACCTAATAGCTCATATACAAAATTCCGAAGCATCGTCAATCCACTATAAAGGATATATAATGCTAAAGCAAAACCGATATATCCATCGATACGCCATCCAGTTACCCATTCGATTGCTGCTGAAAGCAATACAGCCAGTGTAGTAAAGACATCATTATAACTATCTGTTGCTGTAGCTCTCAATGTTTCAGAATCAATGGATCGTGCAATAACCTGGTACATTTTTCCTTGTGCAAATTTCAAAAAGATGGAAATGATTAGGGCAAAAAAGACGATGGGTGCTAAAGAGACATTTTCTGGATGGATGATTTTTTCAACGGATGACTCTAAAAATTGAAATCCTACATAAGTAATGATGATTGAAACAAATAACCCACTGATATATTCGAAACGTTCATGTCCATAAGGATGTTCCTGATCCGCTGGCTTTGCAGCAATTTTAAATCCAATCAAAGTCAATATGGATGAAGCAGTGTCTGATAGACTATTCACTGCATCAGCCATAATGGAGACACTCCCTGAAAAAAGTCCAATCATTAGCTTAGAGACAAACAAGATCAGATTCGTAACCAATCCTAATATGCCAGCTAATACTCCTTTTTTTGTCCGCTGTTGCGGTATTTGTTTCTTTTTTTCTTCTTGTTTCTTAACCAAGTTTTTTACCCCTTCTAGTTTGCTTGTTGCTCAGGTAAAAAGATGGAGAGGACAATTCCTCTCTTCCTTTTTCTATCTATCATGCGTCCTATTATTCATTCAAAGATGGCCATTATTCTGGTTTTAATGGTGTTGCTGCAAATAACGCTTTTGCTAGTAATGGTGTTATGATTCCCGCTCCTATTGCTTCGGGTATCCCATTGATTGCTGCAACTCCTGCTAAGGTTTTAAATAAAAGAGCAGAATCTACACCATAGGCATCTGCCGTTGCACCTGTATAAAATAATCCCATGAATCCTAACACTAAGACTGTATTGACCAACGAACCTAATACTCCTGCAAAGATCGAGCTGATTGTTATTGATTTATTTTTTTGATAAATCCAGTGGAAAACCAAACCAGCTACTAAGCCAACAAGTACTCTGGGAACTACCGAAATAATCGGGTTCGTGAATACCAATGTATCAAATGGCGTTGTCGGCATGGCGTAGGCACGGACAATTGTAGCAATTCCCCAAAACAGGCCAATTACCATACCATCTTTTGGACCCAATACTACTGCGGCAATAATTACTGTAATATGAATAATCGTTAAACTGATGAACCCTAATGGAATAAAGCCAAGCCAAGGTACCATAGCTTGTACGATGATGATTGCTAATAAGATAGCACGTAAGACTAGTCGAAAGGTTTTATTTCTGCTATTCATTGTTTTCACCCCTTTTTATTTATACTAATCGTAAAAATTTCTGTCACTTTCGTCAACTAAAGACCATCCGAAATCGACCAATTGATTAGACGCGCTCTTCTATCCCATCGAAAAAAGTATGAGGGCAAGACTATTTGTCTTCGCCCCCATGATCGTGTTTCGTTCAATGATTGAACAGTTGTTTTTTTCTATCAAACATAAACGGTCTATTGTTGCGCAAGCCATTCTTTCGCAGCTTTAAGTGCATCTGGAATACCAGCAGGGTTTTTCCCACCAGCTTGTGCCATATCTGGACGTCCACCACCGCCACCGCCTACTTTTGGTGCGATTGCTTTAATCAAGTCGCCAGCTTTTAGTCCAGCTTCATTTGATTCTTTCGTCATTGCCGCTAGCAGACTGACTTTTCCTTCTTGTTCGTTTGCTAAAACAAGAATGTCTGAAATATTTTTTTGTTTCCATTGGTCAGCTAATTGACGCAGCTGATTCATGTCTTTCACTTTTACTTGTGCTGCAATGATTGTTTTTCCACTGATCGTTTCTGGATCCTTGAATACATCACCGGCTTGTTGATTCGCTAACTTGCTAGCTAATTGTTCATTTTCCTTTTGTAGCTCTCTTACTTGCTGTTGCAATTGTTCCGCTTTTGAAACAACTTCCTTCAATTGAGGTGATTTAACAATTGCTGCTACTTGTTTTAGTTGTTTTTCTTCTTCTTCAAGTAGTTCGTACGCTTCTTTGCTTGTTACAGCCTCGATTCGTCGCACGCCTGCACCAATTCCTGATTCAGAAACGATTTTGAAGATTCCGATGTTTTCTGTGTTTGCTACATGTGTGCCTCCGCACAGTTCGATTGACCAACCGCCAATATTTACTACGCGAACATCATGTCCGTATTTTTCACCAAACAAAGCCATTGCACCCATATTTTTGGCTGTATCGATATCTGTTTCAATTGTTTCAACTGGGATAGCTTCCCAGATTTTTTCGTTGACGATTCTTTCCATTTCAGCTAATTCATCTGAAGTGATTTGACCAAAGTGGGTAAAGTCGAATCGTAAATGTCCAGGAGCAACTAAAGAACCAGCTTGATTTGCATGCTCGCCAAGTACTTCTTTCAATGCTTTGTGCAGTAGATGGGTTGCTGTATGGTTTTTGATGATACGATTGCGCATTGATTGATCGATCAATAGATGATAGGTTTGTCCTTCGCTCATTGGTGCTTTTACTTCTACTGTGTGCATAAATTGACCATTAGGCGCTTTTTGAACATCTGTAACAACTGCAACGATTTCTCCTGCTTCATCCATGATCCAACCTTGGTCTGCTACTTGGCCACCCATTTCTGCATAAAAAGGTGTTTGGTCAAAGATCATTTGAGCTTCACCTTCTGCGATTTCGTTCAGAAGAGATTCGCCTTTTACGATGACCAATAATTGACTATCTGATTCTTGCTCCGTGTATCCGATGAATTTACTTTCTACTTTGATATCTGTCAATAAAGCAGATTGTACACCCATTGATTTTTCTGTACTACGGGCAGAGCGAGCACGTTCACGTTGTGCGTCCATTTCTTTTTCAAAACCAGCATGATCAACTTTCAGTCCTTCATCTTCTGCCACTTCTTCCGTTAATTCTACTGGGAAGCCATATGTGTCGTATAGTTTGAAGATGTCTTTTCCTGCTAGAGTCGTACCGTTTTCGTTTTTCACTTCTTGGATCACTTGATTCAAGATTTCCAAACCTTCATTGATTGTTTCATTGAAACGTTCTTCTTCTGTACGGATAACTTTTTCAATAAATTCTTTTTGTTGAAGTACTTCAGGATAATAACTTACCATGATCTCTCCAACGACAGGGACTAAACGATATAAGAATGCTTGTTCAATACCTAATTTTTTCCCATGCATGACCGCACGACGAAGCAAACGGCGTAAGACATACCCTCTTCCTTCATTCGATGGTAATGCACCATCGCCAATAGCAAATGAAAGGGCGCGAATATGATCTGCGATTACTTTGTAAGAAATATCTGTTACTGGGTTTTCACCATATTTTACTTGTTTGCTTAGCTTTTCTACAGCGTGGATAATAGGCATAAACAAATCTGTCTCAAAGTTCGTTGGCGCATCTTGAACGATTGAGACCATACGTTCCAATCCCATGCCCGTATCAATGTTTTTATGAGGAAGTGGTTCAAATGTATTATCAGGTTTATGGTTGAATTCTGAAAATACCAAGTTCCAGATTTCTAAATAACGTTCATTTTCTCCTCCTGGATAGTTTTCAGGATCATCTTCTGCTAAATCGTTATAAGCTTCTCCTCGATCATAGAAAATTTCCGTATCTGGTCCACATGGGCCTGCTCCGATATCCCAGAAGTTGTCTTCTACATCGATAATGTGATCTAGCGGCAGACCGACTTCTTCATGCCAGATGCGTTTTGCTTCTGTATCTTTTGGATAAACTGTTACATAAAGTTTTTCTGGATCGAATGCCATCCATTTTGGATCAGTCAAAAATTCCCATGCCCAGTGGATGGCTTCATTTTTGAAATAGTCACCAATAGAAAAATTACCCAGCATCTCAAACATCGTATGGTGACGTGCTGTTTTACCGACATTTTCGATATCATTTGTTCGAATAGACTTTTGGGCATTTGTGATTCTTGGGTTTTCTGGTACAACTGAACCATCAAAATATTTTTTCAATGTTGCAACACCAGAGTTGATCCATAATAAGGTTGGATCGTTCACGGGGATCAAAGACGCACTAGGTTCAATTGTATGTCCTTTAGACTGGAAGAAATCAAGAAACATTTGTCGAACTTGTGCACTACTTAATTGTTTCATGTCATTACCTGCTTTCTATAAATTAAATACAAAAAAACACCATTACAGCCAAGGACGAAAACTCGCGGTACCACCTTGATTGCAATGATGTGTAATCATTACCTCTTAAACTCGATAACGCTGAGCTGCGTCGGTATTTCTACCAAAATAGAAAAAGGGAGCAATTTGATTAGTGACTATTCTTTTTTCAGCCAAGAAAGAATTTTCTGTGAGTCTTAAAAAAACAAATCATGTCCTTTTCGTACTTTAATAAGTATACGCATTCTGTCAATCACTGTCAATATCTCAATTGCCTATTTTTATTTCCTTTTGGTCATATCCCATATTTTTTGGTACGATAAGGATAAAGAAATCAATACATCTCAGTTATTCATGATGAGGAGGAATATAATGAAAAAAATAGTTGGCGCAGATGAATGGATCCGCGCAGCTAGCTGCTTTTTGAGATATCAAGTTTTTGTATTAGAACAAGGGATTCCTGCAGAACTAGAATTCGACGGAAAAGATATCCCGCAACAAAACTATTATCTATTTCTTGAACAAAAAAGACCAGTAGCCACATTGCGTTATGAAAAGAAAACACCTACTTGCTTCAAGCCAGAACGCTTTTGCGTAGCAAAAGAATACCGAGGAAAAGGGTTAGGCGGTCAGTTGCTTGAAGCTGCAGAAAAACAGGCGATGTCAGAAGGTTGTCAGACTAGTTATGTAGTAGCTGAAATGACGGCTGTAGATTTTTATGAAAAACAAGGGTATCATACTTGCACAGAACCTTTTATTGAAGATGAAGTACTTTGTATCGGAATGGAAAAAAGTCTAGCTTAAAAACAAGAGATTGTGACACGCCTTTTGTCACAACCTCTTGTTTTTTATTTATGCGAATTTTTCTTATTTTTACGAGCAGTACGACTTTGCTGTCTGCGTTCGATTTTACGTGCTTTTTTATTTTTTTCTGCAATTGCCCAATCGATTTTTTTCTTATAACCAGGCTTGATCTTTTTCTTTTTCTTCTTCACAAGTCCAATCAGTGTTGGGTCTAATACATCCTTTGATTTTTCTCGTTTGGTACGTCTATTACGATCATATGTTTTAACGATTTCACCATTTTTGATTTCTTTCGGTTCAAATGAGACGCCTAATTTCTCGATTGCATCAATGGCTTGTTCATCGTTTGGTGAATACAACGTAATGGCCGTTCCTTTTAATCCATTACGTCCAGTACGTCCGACACGATGGATAAAGAAGTCCAGATCTTCCGGGATTTCTGCATTGATAACATGAGAAACGCCTTCTATATCGATTCCTCTAGCAGCTAAATCAGTCGCTACAACATATTGATACTCCAGATTCTGTACTTGTCGCATCACTCGTTTTCTCTCTCTTGGTGTGATGTCCCCGTGAATCTTTGCTACTTTCAATCCTTGGTTTTTCAAATAATCAGCAATTTCATCCACATGCTGTTTTGTATTGGCAAATACGATTGCTAAATAAGGATGACCAATCGTCAGCAGTTGATAAATCATTTGATTCTCATCTTTACCTTTTGTTGAGATCAGCCAATTTTCGATATCTTCAGAAATAACTGCTTTCGGCTTGATTTCTTCAATGATTGGATTCTCCATATATTTTCGCAAGAATGGACGCAGTTTTTCTGGAATAGTGGCAGAAAAGACTAAGAACTGCAATTTTTCTGGTAACCGACTTGCAATTTGGTCTACTTCATTTAAAAAACCCATATCCAATGTCATATCCGCTTCATCAACAACAAATGCAAATGCTGTGTGAATCTTCAACGCTTGTTCATTCATCATGTCTAATATTCTACCTGGCGTGCCTACTACGACCTGTGGCTGCTGATGGTGCAGACGGTTTAACTGACGCTGTTTGTCTGTCCCCCCGACAAAATTCGAAACACGGATCTCCGGTGTAGAAAATTTAGCGATTTGTGTAGCTGCTTCATAAATTTGTGCAGCCAGTTCTCTACTTGGAGCTGTAATAACAACTTGTACTTCCTCTTTATCTGCATTGATTTTTTCAAACAACGGCAACAAAAACGTATGTGTTTTTCCTGTACCAGTTTGAGATTGCCCAATGATATTTTTTCCTTTTGCAATTAAAGGAATCAAACGTTCCTGGACCTCTGTGGGCTGTTTGAAGCCCTTTGCGGCTAACGCTTCATTGATAAATGGCTTGAAGCGGGATATATCAAAATTATTCATTCGTGCACCTCTTCTCTTTAAATTATCACGACTTTGGCATTATAACATAGACAAAGTATTTTTGCTCAGCTAATTTCGAGAATCATCATCCTTTGTTTGAGCAATCGTGCTAACGGTATATGTGTGACTAGCTTTTTCATAAAACAGAATCCGTTTTTTTCTCAAAAATGATAGCAAGATATTTAAAATAAAAATACCTTGCAGTAACAAGACACCGAGAGAAATGAATACTGCACTCATCTGCAACACCGTATTCGTTGTCGAATTCATGATTTGCTGAAGCAACTGTCCCAACCAGCTTAAACCATAAAAAAGAAAATATAGATACCCGTAGCGGATAATCAATGCTTTCAAAGAAATTCGCTCGCGGTCTTGCTCCACCAAGCGGATGCGTACAATTTTTTTCCCAAGTGTCCATCCATTGGTTATAAACGGTACAATCATAAAGTATAGCCCTACTTCCAATAAAAGCCACCAGATATGAGAAGTAACTGTCCCTGAATCGAACGCAAGTTTAAAGAAAATCGCTGCGATAAAATTGACAATAGATAAAAATGTCCAGTCGATCAAATAAGCGACCAAACGTCGTGTCAACGAGACAGTTTTTCCTTTTTCATAAGAAAGTTCATCCATCCGTCTTCTCGTAGGAAGCATAAATGTAAATAACGGCGTAACGACAAAACCAATGATTCCACCCAATGTATTTGTCACTAAATCATTCACATCAAATAAGCGGTATGGTCTTGGGTAGATAAAATAAAGGCCACTTAGCTGCGTCAGCTCAAAAAATAGTGATAGACAGAAACTAGCAATCATCGTTTTCATAAAAGAAAGCCGGAAATAATATCTTAAATAAATGCCAAATGGTATGAGTAATAAAACATTAAAAGCTGGTTCCAAAAACACACTCTGCTTCATCGCCGGCAGATAGGTACTAGGTTCAGATAATACCAATACCGTGTTGTCTCTGAAATGTTGCCATGAAGCAAATAAATGCAGCTCCATCTTTGGCCCTGTCATTTGGGCAACCGTCTCCTTTGCCGGAAGTGGTAAGATCACCAGAAAGTATGCACACAATAAATAGAAAATAAAGGAATACAAAATAACTGCCCTTGTTACTAGAAATGTTCCATACTTTCGATAGTCATAAATAAAAAAAACAGATGAAATCGCTAAGGCTAAAAATGGAAAAACAATCAGCGCAAAACGAATCGGTTCGATATAACTTGCCATGTGACTCCTCCTTGATTCTTTGTATCTCCCTTATCTTAGCAGTCCTTTGCTGTTTCAAGCAAGTAACGAGGCTATTATTTCTCATTTCTTTCAAAGTAAAGTAAGATAAACTCAAAGGGGGTGTTGAGATGCTGAATATGTACTTTGTTTTTGGCGTACCTATTTTTTTACTGTTCCTTTATGCAACAATTGCTTATGTAAGAAAAAGAACTACGATTCATTATTTAGGATTTATTCTCCTGATTATTTCAGGTTTCATGCTTGTCTTCAACCTTCAGACTTGGCAGCAAGCGCTTTTTGAAATGGATAAAATGACTCCACATGCTTTGTCTAAAATGATTGGCTACCCTGTCTATCTGATTTGGCTTCCCATTTTCATTTCTGGTTGCTTAGTTTTATTAAATATTTATCGCGGTGTACGCCGAATATTTCTCTTACGCAAAACAAAATAACAGGCAGAAATCGGTTGAACCCGATTTCTGCCTGTTTTCTCAATTCAAATGCATACCGATCCCTGGTCCTAACGGTAGTTGGAATACATAATAGAGAATAAATAAAATGATCCATGTGATAGTTAGACTTACAGCATGTGGCAGCATTATGGAAATAATCGTTCCGACACCGGTTTTCTTTTGATATTTCGTGGCAAATGTGACGATCAAAGCAAAATACGGCATCAGTGGCGTAATAATATTGACAGGAGAATCAGCTACTCGATAAGCAGCCAAAACAGCTTCTGGAGCTACTCCCAACTGATAGAGTAATGGAACAAATATTGGGGTTAAAATAGCAAATTTTGGTATCGCTCCCACTAAAATAAAATCAAGAATAAGTGCTAGTGCTAAGAAACTAAGTAACAAGGCTAAGCTGCTCAAATTCATATCTTCAATAATCGTGGCTGAATTGACTGCCCAAACAGTACCTAAATTAGTAAAATTGAAATATGAAATGAATTGGCTAATGATTAACAATAAGAAAATCATCCCACCTAAGTTGCTGAATACTTTAATAATCGGATTTACTACATCCAAACTCGATTTGACTTTTCCAACTGCCTTTCCAAAACATATCCCTGGAATCAAAAATGAAATCAAGATCAAAGCGATTAAACTATCCATAAAAGGTGTAGAACCAATCAATTCATCAGTTTCAGGATGGCGAAGTGGGGCACCACTTGGTATCGTAATCAACAGGATAAATGCCAGTACCACTGTAAATCCCCAAAAAGCCCAATGTAAGCCTTTCGTTTCATCGGTAATCTCATCGTTAGCAATCATTCCTTTTTCTTGGAATGTTCCTAAGCGAGGTTCAATGAGTTTTTCGTTAATGATAGTGGAAACAATCACTACTAAGATGGTTGATGCAATCGAAAAATAAAAAATTGCCATTAAATCAACAGAATAGGATGGATTAATGATATGTACTGCATCATTTAATATTTCGGTAAGCATACCATCCACTGGCGTAATAACTAAGTTGACTCCAAATCCTCCTGAAACACCTGCAAAGGCAGCAGATAAACCTGCTAAAGGATGTCGCCCGACTTTATAAAATACTGCTGCACCTAATGGAATCAATACTAGATACCCAGCATCAGAGGCAATACTCGACATTACGCCAAGAAGTACTAGTACCGCTGTCAGACTAGATTTTGGTACTACCTTTACCAGCTTTCGAATCATCGCACCGATTAAGCCAACCTCTTCTGCAAATCCTACGCCTGCCATCGCCACTAAAGTGACTCCAAGAGCCTGAAAGCTCATCAGATTTGAGACGATCGAAGTCAACATAAAACGGATCCCTTCACCACTCAACAAACTTTTTACATGTGTAGTAGTAAGCTCTAGTGCTCCTGTTTCAGCATTAATAGCATCAAACGTAACGTATTGACCCATTAGATAAAAAATATGAGACAGTACTCCTACAATAACGATCAAAATTAAGAATATAATAGCTGGATGGGGCACCTTGTTCCCTAGTTTTTCTACTGTATCTAACACTTTATCTAATCTAGAATGTTTTTCTTTTGGCATCTATTCTCCTCCTTTTTCAAACCAGATGAAAGAAAAACAAGCTTTTTCTATGGAATCTTTTTTCATTCATCTGGTTCATTTTTATTTTTAGAATCTTCTTTACTTCAAGGAAATTGCCGTCTTATTCTCTGCAATCTTTCAAACTTTCATGAATATTCTTTTTTACTGAAGGATACAAGCGTTACGAGTGTGAAAATAGTTACGACTGATTGGGAACGTTTTTTCTATGAATACGTTTATTTAACCAAACGATAGATTGCTTCAGCGTAAATAGCTGTTGCTTTCAAAATATCTTCTACGTACATATATTCATTTGGCTGATGCATTACATTTTCTCTACCAGGAAATAAACTACCGTACGCACATCCTTTTTCAAAGATTCGTCCATACGTACCTCCACCAATTGTTTGTTCGTAACCTTTTTCCCCAGTATGTTTTTCGTAAACAGACAATAATGTTTGGATGAATGGATCATCTCCTGAAACATAATGCAGAGTCTTGATGTCTCCAACTATCGAAATTGATACTGATTCATTTTGAAGGACAGTTAGCAAGGATTCTTGAATTTTTTCTTTTGTGATCCCTTTTGGATGACGAATATTAAGAATGATCTTTTTCTCTCCTTCTTGCTGATAAATGAATACATTAGCACTTGAAGTCACTTTTCCCATCACGTCATCTTCATAATCGACCATTAACCGATGCCCATTAAAGTCTTCATGCAGATAATTGGCAATGACAGAAAGATAAGCAGATCCTGAGCTGTCTAATGGATATTGATGCAAAAAGTCGGCGAGATAAGTTCCCGCATTGATACCAAATTTTGGTTCTTGGGCATGTGCAGCTTTTCCATACAGAACGAAGGATGCTTCTCCTTCCTTATATTCAAAAGTCCCTTTCAATTTTTTGTCATCTAGATATTTTGTATATCCAGCTTCTAAAGAAGATAACTTTTCCAAATCAGGAATTTCCAAGACGGCTATTGCCTCGCTTGGTACCATATTTGCACGCAAACCAGAAGAGAATCTTTTCAGTTGCATTTTGTCTGCCTTTTCTTCCTTCAAAGTAAAACTCAACTCGAAAGATAAGATCCCTTTTTCACCATTAATGATTGGGAAATTGGCATCTGGCGAAAATCCAAATGCTGGCATTTCTTCTTTTTCCATATAACGATGGATACCTATCCACTCACTCTCTTCATCTGTTCCGAAAATGAATCGAATTTTTTTCGATGTTGATAATTGCAGTTCTTTGATAATTTTCATCCCATAATAGGCAGCAATACAAGGACCTTTGTCATCACTTGAACCTCTTGCGAACAATTTCCCTTCTTTGATGATTGGTTCGAACGGATCAGTTGCCCACCCTTCTCCTGGCGGTACGACATCTACATGTCCTAAGATACCAAGTGCTTCTGCTGTTTCTTCCCCATATTCTATATGTCCGGCTAGATTATCAATGTTTTTAACTCTGAAGCCATCTCTTTCCCCAAATGACAGTACTTTTTTCAATGCTAAAGCAGGACCAGCGCCTAGCGGATATTCATCTGTCTGATGTTCGATATCCCTTACACTATTGATGCGTAGCAATTCACTTAAATCCTCTAGCAACATCTCTTTTCTCTTTTGTGCTTCTTGCAACCAGTTTATTTCCATAAGATCCTCCTTGGTAGAAATGACTTAATTTCTTAACGGGTATTTATGGTCAAAAGTTTGTTTCCAATGAATTTCAAATCATTTTTTGCTATCTACGTTTCAAATAAAGGTAAAACGGGATACCAGCAAGTGTCAATGCAATCCCCATCGAAGCTAAAAAAGTTTGAGTGATAAGTGTGCTTGATACAATAAAGGTTCCTCCAATGATTGCTACTAATGGGATAAACGGATACATCGGAACTTTATATGGTCGAATCAGATCAGGTTCTTTTTTACGAAGAAGAATGACACCAACAAAGACCATCGTATAAAAAATCCAAATGACAAAGATCAGCATATCCGTTAGTGTATCAAAACCACCGACCATCATCATGCCAATAGCGATGACTAGCTCTAAGATACCTGCGGCTACAGGAACTTTAGTTTTATCATGAAGTTTAGCAAAAAGCTTGCTAAAAGGCAGGTTGTTTTCTTTTGCCATAACATAAGGAAGACGCATTCCAGTAAGGGTATAGCCATTGATAGTTCCATAAACAGAAATCAAGATACCAACTGTGACCAGTCTTCCACCAAAGCCGCCAAAAATCATTTTTGCAACATCACTTGCCGCATTGCTGTTTCCTACGACTCCGTCGATAGATGCGGTTCTTAAGAACACCGCATTTACTAATAAATAAACGATCATGATTCCGATGATTCCTAAAGAAACGGCTTTTGGCAAATCTTTCGCCGGCTTTTTCAATTCTCCCGAAATATTTCCTACGTGTATCCAACCGTCGTATGCGAACATCGTTGCTAGTAAGCCAGCTCCCAAAGCAGAGAAAAATGAAAGGTTTTCTCCTGCTTGGATCGGAAACAGTTGGAAGTCTACTCCTTCTTGTCGGAATAAACCGAAAATAACGATCACAAACAAAGGAATGAGTTTGCAGACAAGCGTAATCGACTGAAAAGCTCCTCCAGCTTTAGAACCTAAAAAATTGATCAACATGATCGATACAGCAGCTGTAACAGCTACAGGAACAATCATCGACTGGGAAAGATCAAATAAATTGACGAACTGTGTACCGAAAATGATCGACAAGGCTGCTACATTTGCTGGAAAATAAATCACGACTTGAGCCCAGCCAAGTAAAAATGCTGCTGTATTTCCATAAATCCGTTCAATATATTTGATCATCCCGCCTGTTTCAGGAATAGCCGCTGCCAATTCAGCTCCTGTCAGTCCTGCACAAACAGAAATCACACCACCTAGAAACCAGGAAAACATATGCAAACTGACGGTACCTGTTACTTCTGCTACGCTCGCGGCTTTGAAAAACACCCCTGCACCGATCACTGTGCCCATAACAGTCGATAAAGCAGTGAAAAAAACCATCGTACGCTTCAATTCATTTTCCGTTTTTACTTCCTTTACTGGCGTGGCTTGATATTCTTCCATTACTTACCTCCTTCCATACCATAGCCAAAAAGTATAGAAACCTTTTTGGCTATAGTTCTTGTTTTATACCGTCTCTGCTAATTTTTCTCTCAGTTTTTCCAACATATCCTTTGTCATTGCATCTAAATCGTATTTTGGTAAAAAGTCCCATTCCTCTTGCGCACAAGAAACATCTAGTGAGTTTGGCCAAGATTCTGCTATCGATTGACGCACAGGATCGACATCGTAATCCATTTTAAAATCTGGTATGATTTTTTGAATAGATGCTTTGATTTCTTCAGCCTCAAAAGACATTGCCGATATATTAAAGGCATTTCGATGAACTAGTCGATTAGGGTCTGCGTTCATGAGCTTTATAATGGCATCGATCGCATCTGGCATATACATCATATCCATTGATGTACCTTGATCAATGAAACTAGTGTACTTTCCTTCTTTGATTGCTGAATAATAAATATCGACTGCGTAATCTGTCGTACCGCCTCCCGGCAAGGTCGCATAAGAAATCAATCCAGGGAAACGGACACCACGAGTATCTACGCCATATTTCACATAATAATAATCACATAGTAGTTCTCCAGCTACCTTCGTTACCCCATACATGGTTGTAGGGCGCTGAAGAGTATCTTGTGGGGTATGATCTTTTGGAGTATTTGGACCAAACGCGCCGATTGAACTTGGCGTAAAAAATTTCAGCTGGAATTCTCTAGCGACTTCCAATGCATTGACCAGCCCAGTCATGTTCAAATCCCAGGCTAACTGTGGTTTTGCTTCCGCAACAGCTGACAAAAGAGCAGCCAAATGGATCAATGTGTCCACTTGATATTGTTCTGCTATGCTGCGCATTTTTTCGTAATCCATTACATCTAGGATCTCAAAGATATCGTTCTTCCCAATGACTTCAGGCATGCGTATATCTGTCGCAATGACATTTTCACTGCCTAGTTCTTGACGTAGCCGTGTGATCAACTCTGAACCAATTTGTCCTAAACATCCTGTCACCAATACTTTTTTCATGATGATCCTCCCTGATCTTTTTTTACTACTATCTTCAGATGATTAACAATATATGCGTGAACATGTTCTCTAATTTTAAATATGCGAAAAAACTAAATTAGTTAAATAATTTCCATTTCTTTTCCTATTTTTTGATAAACCGCCACTGCTTCATCAAGCATTTCCTTTGTATGTTCCGCAGTCGGCATATTTCTGATTCTGCCTGTCCCCAGAGGAACAGTTGGATAAACGATTGGTTTAGCATAAATCCCATGTTCGATCAGTTTCTTAGAGAAAGTCTGAGTCACTTTTTCATCTCCTAAAATAACTGGAGTGATAGGTGTTTCAGACACACCGATGTTATAGCCGACTTTTTTCAATTCTTCTTTAAAATAATTAGCATTTTCCCAAACTTTTTCGACAAGTTCCGGATGTTCTTGCATCAAAGAGATCGAAGCCAACGCAGATGCAGCTGCTCCAGGAGTTAGCGAGGTAGAAAATAGAAATGGCCGGCTTCTGGCTTTCAACCAGTCAATCAGTGTTTTTGAACCAGCTACATAACCCCCAACAACACCTACAGCTTTCGATAACGTACCCATTTGCATATCAATTTTGTCGCTTAATCCAAAATGTTTGACGGTTCCTGCACCTTTTCCAGTTACACCTGAGCCGTGCGCATCATCTACATAGGTGATCAGTCCATATTTTTCGGCGATCGGGATGATTTCCGGCAATCGCGCAATGTCTCCATCCATGGAGAAAACCCCATCTGTGATATACATGATTTTTTTATATTTCTTACTTTCTACGGCTTCCTTCGCTTTATTCTCAAGGTCTTCCATATCTTGATGTTTGACTCGGATGATTGTTGCTCCGGATAAACGGCAGCCATCAATGATAGATGCATGGTTTAATTCATCCGATAAGATAGCATCTTCTTTTGTCATTACTGCAGAGATAGCGCCCATATTACAGTTGAATCCAGATTGAAAGGCGATTGCAGCTTCTGTCCCTTTGAATTCTGCGATTTTTTCTTCTAATTGTTGATGGATCTTCAGCGAGCCATTGATTGTTCGGACTGCACCTGCTCCTACGCCATAAGTTTCAGTTGCTTCAATACATGCTTTTTTCAATTCTTTGCGATTGGCAAACCCGAGGTAATTGTTGGATGCCAGATTGATCATCTTTTTTCCGTCTACAATGATACAAGCACCATTTTCACTTTCTAGTATATCGATCGTGTTGTACAATCCCTTTTCTTTCAGTTGCTCCAATTCTTTCTCCAAATACATCGTTAACTCTTTGGAAGACATGGCCTCCACCTCCATATTCATCTGTCTTGCAGAACATACCAAACATATATCGTGTCATTCATCTACGAAGCAAGTATGCCACACGATTGGTAACGCTTACATTAATTATGAGAGTTATTTAACCATATTTTTTATTTACTGCATCTTTTTACTTTCCAAGAACTTGTATAGTATGAAAAGTTAACTTTTAAATAATAGTGGTATTTTGATTTACCTAGAAAGAAAACACAACAAAACCATTGATGGAAGCTAGCTAGATAAAATCTAGTATATTCTGAATTTTTAAACTATTTCTAGCATAGACCAATAAAAATAAAAAAATAAGCAAAAAGCTTTCATCTTTATTTATCAGCAATTTTTAATCTTATTATCTGATCATTTTTTCACAAAATATTTATATTGAATTTGAAAAAAAGACTGTGATAAATGTCTTATCACAATCCCTTCTTCCGAATAAACGGTGTTCTCCTGCCAACTCCTCGGACACAATCTCCATCATTTTTTGTTATTTTTGATCCAATTATCTGGTGTGAAAGATGGATCGTCAATAGACCACTCTAGAAAAAATTCTTCTAAAAATTCACGCATAAAGCCTTCTCTACGTTTGGCTTCTTTGTATCCGTAATCAGTGTTCATTTTATCAGGCAGCAAAAACAGTTTTTCATAAAAATGATTGATCACTGTCGTGCCTTTTCGGTAATTTTTTTTGTCCTTGAATGTTTGTGGATACAGTTCAGAATCAAAAATCGGGTGTCCATGTCCTCCACCGAAATAAGCAGTTCGCAAAATGCCGATTGCTCCTAACGCTTCGATACGATCAGCATCTTGAACGATCTTTCCTTCCAAAGATAGTTCGACTGCTTCAGAGAGATTTTTAGAAAAGGACATATTTTCGATAATGGCAAAAATCATTGAAATCTGTTCCTCTGTGATTGGCAAAGAGCGAAGAAATACACGAAGCTGTTGCTTTGCTTCGTTCTCATCTTTAACGACTTTATCATCAATCGTATCATGTAGGTAAGCTGCTGCAAGCGTCACAAAACGGTCTGCCTGCGGTTCCGTATCCAAAATTCTTTCTGCTAGCTTGACGACTCTTTTGGTATGGTCGCTTCCATGTCCCGTTTGATCATGTGCTAATTGTTCTATGCTATAATCAGCGATTACTTGTAATTTATCCATCCAGTCCACTTCTTTCTTAAGTAAATAGCTGAAAACATCTAATTGATTAGATGAATTCCAGCTATCTTTATAAATAGGTTTTATCTTACCTGATATACATTGAAATATAGCTCTCTCATGTAATCGATCAGATATTGTGGATTAAGTGGTTCATGCGTTGCATCCATAATCAATTGATTTGGCTTTCTAGATGCACCAAATTGATGGATATGCTCTGACATCCAATTTTTGATTGGAGAGTAATCATCTGACGCTAGAACATTTTCCACATCTATTTCTTGCTGCAAAGAATGAAGTAATTGTGCCGCATACATGTACCCCAATGCATAAGAGGGAAAATAACCAAAGCTTGCACCTGACCAATGAACGTCTTGTAAGATCCCTTCCACATCATTTGTTGGTCGTATTCCCAGATACTCTTCATATTTTTGATTCCATATTTCAGGTAATTCAGCAACATCTACCCCTTCATTGAAAATCATTTTTTCGATTTCATAACGAATGATGATATGGAGAGGGTAAGTCAAACTGTCTGCCTCGATACGAACCAAACTTGATTGTGTATGTTTCAATGAACGATAAAACTTGTCAAAAGGAATATCATCGAATGTTCCTTCTGCACATTCCTGGAAGAAAGGATATTGCTTTTTCCAGAAGCTGCGACTACTTCCCACAATGATCTCATTAAACAACGATTGTGATTCATGAATACCCATTGATGTACCTTGGTAAATTGGTGTATAAGCATATTTATCATCGATGTCTTGTTCATACATTCCATGACCAGCCTCGTGGATCACTCCAAAAACAGCCATTTTGAAATCTGTTTCGTTCCAGCGTGTCGTGATCCGTGCATCATTTGGATTGATTCCAGTCATAAATGGGTGGACAGTGTCATCTAGACGACCACGACTAAAATCATAACCAAGTTGTTCGATCACTTTTACTACAAATCTCTTCTGTTGTTCCTTTGTCATTCTCCGATTTAAGAAGTCTGTTTCAGGTTCCGTCCCTTTTTCTTGGAGCGTACGGCGGATCGTAAGAATTCCTTCTTTGAGTTGATCAAACACCTTATCGAGGATTTCAACAGTCATCCCAGGTTCATATTGGTTCAGCAAAACATCATAATCTGTCTTTTCTTCTTTTTTCCAATAAGGTATCAATTGTTTTGTCAATTCGATATTTTGGTTCAATGCTTCTTGAAAATCAGAAAACTGTTGTGTTTCTCTAGCTTTTTGCCATTGACCATGAGCGGAAGAAACAGCAGCTGTATATTTTCTCATGAGATCTTCCGGTACGCGATGTTCTAAATCATACTCTTCTTTTACTTTGTCAAAAACGGACGTTCCGACTTCCGATAATTCTTCCGGATGTTCAGAAAAATAGCGAATGGCTTCTTTAATTTTTGGACCGATCTTTTTTGAAAAATAAATACTGTAAAGATAGCTATCTACTTCACTCCGGTATGCACTAGCTTTTTCTGGCATACCTGTTTGTGTATCCCAATCGAGGATTCCTAAAGCTTGTTGTAGAAGATTGATTTCTTTTACTTCTTGTAAAAACTCTTTTTCTTTCATTCCCTATTCCTCCAAACATCCAATTAAATGAATCAATTAGTCAGATTATTCGTCTTTCTCTTTTTTTCTAGGCGGACGAGTTCCCCAATACTGGAACAGATCCGTACGCAAAGCACCATTATACAATTTTCTTTTTTTGGTTGCTTTTTGTCCGTAAAATTCCTCAAACGCTAAGTCGCTAGTCAAGATATATTTACTCCATGTTTTTAATGGACGGAATACATCGCCCATTTCTTTATATAATTGTCGAACGGTTTCTTCTTCCCCTAGTCGTTCTCCGTATGGCGGATTAGCAACGATGACCCCATATTCTTTATCTGTCTTGAAGTCCTTCACTGCTTGTTGTTTAAAGACAATCGAAGAGCCTAGTCCGATTTCTTCAGCATTGGCTTTGGCAATTTCAATCATTCGTCCATTGATATCTGAACCAGTAATATCTAATTCAATATCATAATCTGCTTTTTCTTCTGCTGCTGATCGAACCTCTTCCATGATTTCCTGACTGAACCAGTCCCAAGATTCGCAAGCAAACTCGCGATTGAATCCTGGTGCGATATTATGGCCTATTAAGGCTGCTTCAATACAAAGCGTACCTGAACCACATACAGGATCATAAAATGGACGATCTTTCCGCCAATTTGTCAGCATCACAAGTGCTGCTGCCATGTTTTCTTTCAATGGTGCACCGCCTTTTTCTAAGCGATAACCACGTTTGAATAAACTTGGTCCTGTCGTATCCAAAGTTACCATCACATGGTCTTTCAGCAAAGCTACTTCCAATTGGAAATGTGCGCCTGTTTCCGTCAATGGAACAGAAGCTGGACGATGGTAATACGTACGAAGACGTTCAACGATTGCTTTTTTTGTGATCGCCTGACAATCAGGTGTACTATACAGTTTCGACTTAATCGATTTTCCAGCTACAGGGAAAGCTGCATCTAGTGGAAGAAAATCTTCCCAAGGCAATGCTTTTACGTTTTCAAACAATTCATCAAACGTATACGCATCGAATTCCCCAACCACGATTTTTACTCGATCTGCTGTACGTAACCATAAATTAGCTGTAGCGATCGTTTCCATTGTTCCTTCAAATCGTGCACGTCCGTTCTCAACTTGGCATTCGATTCCAAGAACTCTTAATTCTTTACCAACCAGCGCTTCGAGACCGCTTGCCGCAGTTGCGACGAGGTTGAACTTCCTGTTTTTTTCCATACATAATCTCCTTATTTATAAAAAAAGGGGGGTGGGACATCAGTCAGTCCTACCCCACGCTTTTACTCAAACTCCGAATAACCGGTGACACAAAAGCCTATTTTGCAATAAGAACAACATACTTTTGTCACGACCTTATTCCCTGATGTTTGCGGTTTTCTATAAGCCATGTTCTGTACTTTGCTTTTCCAGGGAGAAAAAGCAAAGCGGTAACCATCTATCTGCAGTTGTACTGCCTTTTTGTCTTGTTCTTCTTCCAGACAAAAAGCGCCCCTACCATTGTTTGGGTTGCTCGCTCGAGGGGTTTACCGCGTTCCACCGGATGGGTTTCCCCAGCCGCTTCGTCACTGTGGCACTTTCAAGGATACTTAAGCATAGCCGAAGCCTTAGCTTGTTTTCCTGCCGTTACTCCAAAGAGTACCTTAGCTTATGGTTTCGCTAAGCACGAACACTACAGGCATCACAGCCTGTGCGAGCATGGACTTTCCTCAGCCTGATCAAGTCAGACCGCGATTACCCGAAAACCGCAAATTCATTAGTCAAAAATTAAAATTGACGTGTTTTTTCATTATCATCTAAGCTTGTATCTGCATTTGTGTAGTTATTTGGATTAGGTTGTGCTGGTTTGACTGCACTTGCTTGTTGATCAAGCTTTTTACCGAATACTTCACGTTCAAGGTTTGACAAGCGTTTTAAGATATCGAAATTGGTTACTGCTGCGCTCTTCGGTGCTTCTGTTTGCTGCACACGTGTTTGAGCTGCTCCTTGAGTTTTAGATAATTGAGCTACTTTTGCACTCAATCGATCGTTTTCTTCTTGTAAAGCAAGGAGTTCTTTGCTGTAAGTTTCATAATCTTTGATGATATTGTCTAAGAATTCATCAACTTCAACGGGATCATAGCCGCGCATTTTTGTTTTGAATTCTTGTTGTAAAATGTCTTTAGGACTATAAACCAAATTCGCCATATTTACACCTCTAGTTTTCATTTACGTAATAACATTTCTACCTTTTTCATTGTATAGGAAAAAAGTTGATAAATCAAACACAATATCGATTATTCACTAAAATTTTGAAGATCGTCCATACTGATCAGCCGAATTTCGTAGGGATGATCTGCTTGGTAATTCTGTGCATCTTCAAAAAAATACTTCGTTTTCCCAGGGAATTCTTCATCATAGATCAGCAGACAGCCTACTGTATGTTCAAGTATAAAACGAGTATGATTCTTTAGCTGACTAGGTGATTGGTAGGGTTGATGGCTAACAGCTTCGACATAATCTGCTAATTGTTCTGCTAATTGTTTCTTCTCTTGGTTCCCTTCATTCCAGTTATTACCAAAATCAGCAAAAGGATACAAAATACCAAGGGAAAGTTCCGGATATTCTTCTTTCAATTCCGCTACTGTTTGCACGGTCCATAGTTCAACGCCCAAATTCCCACTGACAAGTATCCATTCCACCCCTTCTTCTGCTAATTGACGGAGTTCCCTTTTTAAAACATTTTTAACAACTTGTATTTTAGGGTCATTTTCTTTAAAAACACCGAGTTCGAAACTTCGATACCCAGACACATAGATTACTTTTGACTTATCCATCTCAGATTCCTTTTCTTTCTATCTGCTTTTTTGCTATAATGTGGCCTAGGAGTGTGATTAAAGATGGTATTGCGCTATCCAAACGGCCAACCTTATTATAAGAATGCCTCTCCCGTCGAAAAAATTCAAGAAAAAAGAAAACAAATCACCGAATTCGGCAATCGGGGGATGCGCTTTGAAGAAGCAATCAATGAAAGTAATGAGTATTATCTTTCCCGCGGGTTGGCAGTTATCCATAAAAAGCCTACCCCTATCCAAATCGTGAAAGTAGACTATCCTAAGAGAAGCGCTGCTGTAATCAAAGAAGCCTACTTTACCCAAGCCTCAACCACAGACTATAATGGCGTCTATCGAGGCTTTTACTTGGACTTTGAAGCAAAAGAAACCAAGAACAAAACATCGTTTCCCTTTAAAAACTTCCATGCCCATCAAATCGAACACATGAAAGCATGCCTCGAACAAAAAGGAGTCTGCTTTGTCTTATTATGGTTTTCGACATTGAAACGCTGTTTTTATTTGAATAGTGTTCATTTGATTGCTTACTGGGATGCCCAAAAGGAAAAAGGACGCAAATCACTGCCTTTATCATTGATCGAAGAACTAGGAATAGAGATCAAAACTGGTATTTCTCCGCGGATTCCTTATTTGGACGCGGTTGATTTCTATTTATCAACATTATCTATTGAAGGAGAAAGCAAGAATGGCAAATGAACAAACTAGAAGCTCTAGACGACAGAAACAGCCTACTCCTAAAAAGAGTGTGAAGAAGAATTCGGGCAAAGGTTCTGGGAAGACTTCTGGACCACATAAAAAAGGATTGTTTATCAAAATCCTTTTAGGCATCCTCTCGTTTTTCTGTATCCTCTTTTTAGCAGGTGTAGGACTGTTCTGGTATTACGCAAAAGATGCGCCCGAATTGACAGATAAAAAATTGGACGCTACCGTATCTTCCAAATTATATACACAAGATGGCGAATTATTCGAAGATCTAGGTGCGGAAAAGCGAGAAAAGATTTCTGCAAATGAATTACCGAAAACATTGGAAGATGCGATCGTGTCAGTAGAGGATCGGCGTTTTTATAAACATATCGGGGTTGACCCTATTCGGATCATCGGTTCTGCCCTTTCTAATTTCACCTCTGGCGGTCTACAAGGCGGAAGTACTTTGACACAACAATTGATCAAACTGTCCTTCTTCTCTACCAGCGCCGAGGATCAGACTCTGAAACGGAAGGCTCAAGAAGCGTGGATGGCTGTAAGATTGGAACAGAAAAAATCGAAACAAGAAATTTTGACCTACTACGTAAATAAAGTGTACATGTCAAATGGTTTGTACGGGATGGAGACAGCTTCTGAGATGTACTTTGGTAAGAAACTATCAGAACTTTCTTTACCACAAACAGCATTGCTTGCTGGAATGCCTCAAGCCCCTTCTGCCTATGATCCTTATGTTTATCCCGATCAGGCGAAAAAAAGGCGAGATACTGTTTTGTATACGATGCTTCAAAACGAAAAAATCTCTCAAACAGAATATGATCAAGCTGTCAATGTACCGGTAATGGATGGTTTGCAAGAGCTGACTCAATCTGATGACAACACTAAGATCGTCGATAATTATGTCAAAGAAGTCATCAATGAAGTACAAGAAAAAACAGATAAGAATGTCTACACAGACGGTTTAGAGATCTATACGAATTTGGATCTGGATGCTCAAAAGAAACTATATGATATCGTCAATACGGATCAGTATGTCTCTTATCCAGACGACGAGATGCAAGTTGCCTCCACGCTTATCGACACAAATACCGGGAAAGTCAAAGCCCAGATTGGCGGGCGTCACATCGCAGAAGACGTGACTTTAGGCAACAACTTAGCAGTGAATACTTCCCGTGATTTTGGTTCTACGATGAAACCTGTCACAGATTACGGACCAGCTTTTGAATATTTGAAATATTCTACTGGAAAAACTATCACTGACGCACCGTATAACTATGAAGGCACTTCTACTCCTGTAGGAAACTGGGATAATCAATATATGGGCACCATTACTTTACGCCAAGCACTTTACTTATCCCGTAATGTTCCAGCAGTCAAATTATTCAATGAAGTCGGTTCAGATAAAGTGGCTTCTTTCTTAAAAAATCTTGGGATCGAATACAGTACGATCCATCAATCGAATGCGATCTCTAGTAATACGGAAGAACAAGATGGGACAAAATACGGAGCTTCTTCCTTAAAAATGGCAGCAGCCTATGCGGCTTTCGCCAATGGAGGAACCTATTACAAACCTCAATATGTTAATAAAATCGTCTTCCAAGACGGTACAGAAGAAACTTATGAACCAGATGGAAAAACAGCCATGTCTCCAGAAACAGCTTATATGATCACGGATATTTTAAAAGATACAATCACTGAAGGTACTGGTACGAATGCGCAAATCGCTGGGTTATATCAAGCCGGTAAGACCGGAACATCAAATTATACAGATGACGAGTATGCGAAACTTGGTATTTCTTCCGGTGTATATCCAGATATCCTATTTGCGGGCTATACACCAAATTATTCGATTTCCGTGTGGACAGGTTACAACAAGAAAATGACACCTGTCACTTCAGAATCGTCACACGTGGCCTCTGATGTTTATCGCGAGCTTATGCAGTATGTTTCAGCTAACGTGACAAATACAGACTGGGAGATGCCAAGTGGCTTGATACGTGTGGGCGGTGAACTGTACTATAAGGATCAATATACAGTGAGATCAAATACAGTTGCGCCATCAACAACTATTCCTTCTTCCAGCTATGTCCAGACTCCTGGAAGTTCAACAACAGAGACGACGACTCAAACTAGCTCTACTAGTCAAAGTGAATCAACCGCTGAGTCCTCAACAGAAAGCACGACAGCAGAGACAAGCGAGCCAGCGTCATCAACAACGGTTCCTTCTTCTTCATCTGAAGAAAGCTCGACGCCGTCTTCATCTGCTCCTCCTGCTTCTTCCAGTGAACCAGCAACTAGCGAAGCGGATGCTGCAAATGACCATACACCATCCAGTAGCACCTCAGCTTCTGGAAACAGATAGATAAAAGAAACCACGTCTACAGGCGTGGTTTCTTTTTTAGCGCCTTTTCTTTTAGGCGCATCCGATTTTTCCCATCTTGACATATTGATAGCAAAGGACACACCTCACACTTAGGATTTTTTGCTGTACAATGATATCTACCGAAAAAAATCAGTGTATGATGTGTCTTTACCCATAATTCTTGCGGCACTTTCCGCATCAGTGTTTCTTCTACTTCCATGACCGAGGCATCTAGTTTGCAGATCCTCAGTCGTTTTGAAACACGCTCAACATGGGTGTCTACTGCGATTGCTGGTATCCCGAATGCATCTCCTAATACGACATTTGCCGTTTTTCTGCCCACGCCAGGAAGAGACATCAATTCTTCTCTTGTCGTTGGTACTTGTCCGTCGAAACGTTCAATCAGCTGCTGTGCACACGCTTTGATATTTTTTGCTTTGTTACGATACAAACCAATCGTTTTTATTTTGAGGATGATTTCATCGATTGGAGCATCTGCTAATGCATCAGGTGTTGGGAAGGAGGCAAACAAATCTGGCGTTGCTTTATTTACTGATACATCTGTCGCTTGGGCACTTAAGATCACTGCAATCAATAACTCAAATGGATTATTGTGTTTCAGTTCTCCGTGTGCTTCTGGGAACATTTCATACATCGTTTCTAGAGCTTCCATTGTCTTTTGTTTGCTTAACATATCCTGCTACTCCTCCAACCAATTTTTCAGCGAAACTTTTGGCAATTCTTCTTGTTGAGTCGGCTGCTCTACTTTTCTTTGAAGAAGTTGCTGTTTCCTTCGTTTTTGGTCTTCTTCTACTTGCTGTTTTGTACGTAGATTTTTTCTTTCCCACGATAGCAAAATGCGGTCAACATAATTAAAACTATAAGCCTGATTCAATACGGCTTCCCGTAGTGCTAGCTTCAAAATTTCCGGCTGATAATGGTCTTCTTCTAGCCATTGACCAATCCGCTGGAACTCGATCGAAGAAAGCGGGCGTCCAAATTCTTGTTCAAATAATTGATACACTGACTGGATTTCTTTTTCTTGTGTTTTTTCTTCGTATTTTTTTTCTTGTGTTTTTAAATACTCACCTAATTGATCATAAATAGGGTAAAGATTATATCGATCTGCTTTTTTACCGTTGACAATCGTCGTTTCTATCTTGATAAATCCATTTGTTACGAGACGATCCAGTATTTGAAAAATCTGATCTTGTTTGATTCCCATATCCATAGCAATCATCTGCAAATCAGGGAAAGTATCTCCTTCAAGCTGTGCCATGTGCAACTGTAGAACAAATAAAAATTCTTCAGATTGCAGACCGATCCTATGATAATTTTTAAGTAAAAGATTAGATATGACTGTTTGTCCAGCGCTTAAGTAATTTTCTAAATTCAACATGATTTCTCCTCCGCTCAATCACAGTATACGTAAAAAAAACATGGGAAGCAAGAACAGGTTTCTTTTCTATTGCTTCACTGATCGGTCAGATTTATAGTGTCGTCTACTTGATTTTTGTTTGTTTATGTTTTTGATGCGCATCTTCACTTTTCGGAATAAATAAATTAAGTAGATTTTGCTATTCCTTATAATGTTGACAAGGAAACAAACTTACTATACACTATTTTTGTTTCCAAGTTAACATTATTTCATAAAGGAGTTTTTTAAATGTTCAGTTTCACAAATAAACATTCTAAAGTTTTTGGATATATTTCTGTCTTATTCACTGGATTAGGATTTACTATCGTCAGTCCTGTACTTCCTTTTTTAGCGCTGCCTTATTCCCACTCCGCACATCAGCAAGCTTTCTATATCACTTTGCTCATGTCTGTTTATGCTCTAGCTGCCTTCTTATCTGCCCCCATTCTCGGTAGCTTAAGTGATCATTTTGGGCGTCGTCCGATCCTTATTATCAGTTTATTAGGATCAAGTATTGGATATTTGATTTTTGGTTTAGGAAATTCGATATGGATGTTGTTCCTTGGTCGTATCATTGAAGGATTGACAGCAGGAGAAATCTCCACCTTATACGCTTACTTTGCCGACATCACGGAACCTAATGAAAGAACCAAAGTTTTTGGATGGATGGGTGCTTTAGTCGGTATAGGAACAACGCTTGGTCCTATTATAGGTGGTCTATTAGCTGAGTTGGGGAATTCTGTTCCTATATTTATTGGAGCACTCTTTACTTTCTTAAATGCCGTTTATGGCTACACATTTATGCAAGAAAGCCTTCCAATGAAAAAACATTCAGTAGATTTAAGTTTTTCCCATGTAAGACCTTTTCACCAATTAAAACAATTATTCAAGATTTCATCCGTTATTCCTTTATTGACAGCCGGTTTTGCTGTTTGGTTAGCGGCTGGCTCTCTTCAATCTATCTTTTCTCAATTTTCGATTGACACCTTTCAGTGGAAAGCGGGGTTGGTTGGTTTAAGCTTCTCTTTGATTGGAATCTTGGATATTGTCTCGCAATTGTTCATTATGCCTCGATTGCTCAAAAAAATTTCAGAACAGCAGATCACAAGAATAGGAATGTACAGTGAAATCCTCGCCTATTTATTCATCACATTATCTGGAATTCTTCTACTGCCGATTTTGTTTTTATTTGGGATTATCTGTTATGGTTTTGGCGATTCTATTTTTACTCCTGTATTCAATGGCCAACTATCCAATTCTGTCTCAGAAAACCAGCAAGGTCTTGTAATGGGCGGTACCCAAAGCATACAATCTCTATCGCGCGTCATCGGCCCGCTAATCGCAGGACAGCTTTATCCCGTAGCACCATTTCTTCCGACGATATTCGGGTTTTTGCTTATGATTTTTGCCTATTATTATTACAATATAAAACATTAGTTTCATTTGCTACTTCGTATAAATTCTCTGTATCGACCGATAAAACGAAATACTGTGTCAAATTCTTCTTTTGACATATTTTCAAATACAGCAGCATCTCGCTGGACCCATTTTTGATGGAGCTGCTCGTGTCTATTCCTTATTTTTTGTCCGATTGGCGTCAATTGAAAATAGATTTCTTTTTTATTCTCTTCGCTTTGATAAGTGTTTATGATCCCTCTGACTATCAGCTTTTTTGTTAACTTACTGATGGCTCCTCTAGTCATATAACTAGCATTCGCTAATTTTGTCACGTTAGGATCAGGGATTTTCCCGATATGTTCAATCACTTCTAGTTCATTTAGCGTAAATCCTGCAAATTCTTTTTCCATTTCTGGTTTATTACGATGAATAATCTCATTAGCTAAATCCAGATATTCTTCTATTAGCAGCTGTCTTTTATCCATTTCTACACCTTCTTTTTCTTTCATTATATTATTTTTTTGTTTCCTAAACAACAAAGTTAAAAGGATTTTGTAGTAAAAAAGAGAATGAAATCAAGAAAAAAGGGGTTTGACAAAAATGTCATAACCCTTTTTTCCGAATAAACGGTGTTTAAACATCATCTTCTGTTTCTAGTTCATACGGCTGTCCTTCATATGTGTACTCCGTATTCAATGTGCCGTCATTTTCATCTGAGTAGATGCGCCGACTGAAAGGAAAACGATGAGAAGCATTATCTTTCGCATCTTCTGCTGGCATCGTATAATATTCCTCTTGTGTTTCATTCAATTGAGAGAGCACTTGCTCCGCCAACTCATCTATATTGATCGTCGACTCTTTCGCAACATTTTTATAATCTTCTAAAAATGCATCTTGTTGGACAAAATATTCTTTATTCATCTTCTTTCTCACCTTTCTTTTCAAGTTCAAGTAAAACTGCTTGTTCTTTTATGTAACAGCTTTATCTTTGTTGCTTATTGTGACAAAAAATGCGAAGAAAGACAACTAATTGTACTTTTCACAAAAAGACAGAGGGTCGTGACAAAAAACGCGTCACAACCCTTTTTCCAAAATAAACGGTAATCAGTCAAAACTAAACAGCTCTTTCATAACCGCTCCCGTCTGTCTTTCTTTATTGTGCTGTTTCGATTTCGCCTAGCGCTGCTTGTGCAAGTAGGTTCAAGTAATTCCAAGGACGGTCAAAATGTGGTTGGAAGAAGAAGTCTGAAAGAGCAAGATCTTCTACAGTCATTTTATTTTGAACAGCTAAAGACATAGTATTTGCTGATTGCGTAATGTCGTATTTAGACATGAACTGAGCACCAACGATACGATTTGTGCCTTTTTCATAAACTAACTCCATCATTACTTTTTCGGTAGTCGGCATGAACTCTGGACGATAATTATCTTCAAATACCGTTGCTTGGACTTCTAGATCGTTCAATGTTGCGCTTTCTTTAGTTACTCCTGTCGAGCCAATCGTCCAGCCAAATAGATAAAGTCCTGAAGTTCCTTGAGTCCCACGATACGCCATTTTATGCTCTGTCAAGTTATTTCCTACAAGCAAGCCTTGGCGCACGGCATTTGTTGCCAGAGGAATATAGTTTTGTGTACCACTTGGATTGTAGTTGACTACTGCTGAATCTCCAGCGGCAAAAATGTCTGGATCACTTGTTTGCATGTATTCATTTACTTTGATTGCCCCGTTCGGCAGTGTCTCTACTTTTCCTTCGATCAGTTTTGTATTTGGACGGAAGCCCACACATAAAATGACCATATCTGTATCAAATGTATCTGTTGGTGTAGCTACTTGTTTCACTTTTCCTTCTTCATCTGTGATGAATTCAGTGACATTTTCACCTAGTGCAAGAGTGACACCGCGGTCTGTCAATTCTTTTTCTAGGATATCTGTGAATGGTTTATCTAGATATTTATTCAAGATGCGGTCTAACCCATCAATCAATGTTACTTGTTTTCCAGATTCGACAAAAGCTTCGACTAATTCAATACCGATATACCCACCACCAACGATTACTACACGTTTCGCTTCTTTCGCTTGTGCAATGATTTCATTTGCTTGGTTGTAGTTTTTGCAGAGGAGTACATTTTTTGCATCAATTCCACTAATCGGTGGGATGATAGGCCATGAACCAGTTGTCATTACTAATTTATCATAAGAAACCGTTTCTGTTTCTCCTGTTTTCAGATCTTTTGCCGTCACTGTTTTGTTTTCTGTATCGACGTCTGTTACATCGTGTTCCATTTTAACTGTTGCTCCTAATGAAGATAATTCTTCAGGGTTTGAGTAGAACAAGCCTGCTGGGTCTTTTACTACTCCGCCGACATAAAGTGCGATACCGCAAGATAAGAAAGAAATATTGTCATTTCTTTCATATACTGTCACTTCTGCTTCTGGATGATTTTTTAAAATACTTTTTACAGCTGCAGTACCTGCATGAGTACAGCCAATTACTACTACTTTCATTTATGGTCCCTCCGATTAACATTTTGTCCTTCGACAAAATTACTATAACAGAAATAAAACGGATACAACAGTTTAATGCTTGTGAATTCACAAAGGTTTATTTGTAGTTTTACTCATTTACAATCATAGAAATCCATTGTTAGCAAGATTCTTATTGTGATAATATTCACTTTAACATTTGTCCTTGTGAATAAAAGACAAAAAAATAAAAAAAAGCTAGCGTTTTTTTACGCAGCCAGCTTTTTTAGGTGTAACACTTGTAGAAACTGTTTTTACATTTGTGCCTTTTTTGCTGATTCTTTACAGTCTGGACAAAGTCCATACAATTCCAGCCGATGTTCGTTAATCTCAAAATCAGTCAGCCTACTCGCAGCCATTTCTATATCTTCTAACCCTGGGTAATGAAAATCAACGATCTTACCACAGTTTTCGCAAATCACATGATAGTGACGCTTTGAGCTGAAATCAAAACGGCTAGAAGCATCGCCGTACTTCATTTCTTGAACAAATCCAATCGAAGTAAACAGACGAAGATTGTTGTAAACGGTCGCAACACTCATGTTTGGGAAACGATGTTCAAGTGCTTTATAAATCTCATCAGCTGTTGGATGGGAATGATGTTCAATCAAATATTCTAAAACCGCGTACCGTTGAGGTGTGATTCGAATGTTCTCTTTTTTTAACTTTTCGATAACCTCTTCGACTAACTTATTTTCCATGTAAACACCCCACGTTGTTATTCTCGTCTTATCATACTATTTTTACATTTTAAAATCCACTTAACATGAAAAGAAAATTCAATTTTATTGTATTTTAATGAAAAAAAGACGTAAAACAGTCATGTTCACCATTCTACGTCTCTATTCAACTAACTCTTTTCTTATCATAGATTTTTGTATTTTCTTTTCATCTGTAAAAGCCTTCCACATAAACCTATTTATAGAGAAACAAGTTTACTTACATTTCTTGGTAAAGGGCTGTAGATAAATAACGTTCACCATTGTCGGGAACGACTGCTAATACCTTTTTGCCTTTCCCTAGTTCTTTTGCGACTTTTAATGCGGCAGCAATTGCAGCGCCAGATGAGATACCAACTAAAATTCCTTCTTTTCGTCCGACTTCTCTAGCTGTTTCCATCGCTTCGTCTCCAGTCACGGAAAGGACTTTATCATATACAGAGGTATCCAGTGTTTTAGGAACAAAGCCTGTACCGATCCCTTGGATTTTGTGAGGACCTGCTTCTTTTCCTTCTAAAATGGCAGATTCTGCCGGTTCTACCCCTACTAATTCGATCTTTGGATACACACGTTTTAATTCTCGGCCAGCGCCAGTGATTGTCCCGCCTGTCCCGATACCTGCGACAAAAGCGTCCAATCCATTTACTCCAAAGGCTTGATGAATCTCTGGACCAGTCGTTTTTTCATGTACAAGAGGATTTGCTTCATTTTCAAATTGTAATGGTAAAAAGTAGCCATTTTCTTTTGCCAAACGTTCTGCTTCTCTAATGGATCCAGAAATACCATCCACACCAGGCGTCAGAATCAACTCTGCGCCGTATCCTTTCATCAATAAACGTCTTTCGATACTCATCGTCTCAGGCATCACGATAATGACTTTATATCCTTTCGCGACTCCTACCATCGACAATCCGATTCCTGTATTTCCGGAGGTAGGTTCAATGATGGTATCTCCTGGTTTCAGTAATCCATCATGTTCCGCTTTTTCTATCATACTTAGAGCAATCCGGTCCTTTACACTTCCTCCTGGATTAAAAAACTCAAGTTTCACAAATACATCTGCTGAATCTTCTGGTACGATTTTATTTAATTTGACGATTGGTGTTTTACCAATCAATTCGGTGACTGAGTTATAGATAGCTGTCATCTTCAATTCCTCCTTGTCTTTGCTCTTCCCTACTTATCATAATACAATCTGTTCATTTCTGGCGAGTGATTCGTCTTTGACTAGCAAAAAAAAGACAAAGATATACCAGATATGGTAGTTTCTTTGCCTTTTTATCTAAATCACACGTTTAGTTCTTGTCCGACTAATAAAGAATAACTGGACATGGACATGCCGTTTTTCGCCATTAGATCATCAACAGACATGCCAAATTTTTGTGCAATATCCCATAGCGTATCTCCTGATACAACTGTATATGTTTGACTACTATTTGTATCCGCACCTGTTGTCGAAGATGATGATGACGTTGAAGTCGTCGTAGTAGTTGTTGTTGTTGTACTTGTAGTTGTTGTGGTCGCCGAACCAGTTGATGGTGTATCAAAACGGGTTAAATTATAAGTATTAATCAATGAGTTCAATTTGGTTCCATAATCTGGATCGGTAGCGTAACGACCTGTCAAGTACGCTGTTGCATCATAAAAACTTGTTGTATTGCTTTTCCATACACCAGCATAATGATAATCGCCTGTTGAAAAACTGGTTGAACGAAGAACATTTGCATGGTCTTGGAAGGATTCCCAATAAGAAGAATATTTTCGGAATGGTTCATTCATCGTTACCCATTGTCCGTTTACATATTCTTTGGTTGCCATATAAACGACCTGTCCGTTATAGCTTCCTTTTACACCGAACAAATTATAATTGGGCGCACTAGCTAATCCGGAAGTACCATATGCACTTTCCAACAACGCTTGAGCGATCATGACTGAAGCATACAAGTCATTACTTGCAGCAACTTCTGATGCAGACCAGCCGATTTGATCGATAAACGCTTGAGGATCAGCGACTGTTTGAGATCCTTGTTCATCTGCATGAACACTTTGCGGTACCGCTGTAACCATCATCGGCCCAACTAAAAGACTCGTTCCAATTAAAGGAGCAATCGCTTTTTTATTGATCACCATGTTTCTTTTAGGTCTATGGTGTCGGGCACTGCGGGTCTTCAGCTCTTGCATTCAAATTCCTCCTCAAAATAAAAAAACTTAATAAAAAGTTCTCTTCTTAAAACAAACTTAATTAATTAAATTATACTTTTAATTCTCAAGAAACACAAACTAATCCGAAGAATTCTTTGTTTTGTCATTTAAATGTAATATAACAGAAGACGAAAAGTAACATTGATTTATTCTTACCACCACATAAAAAACAGCTGCCTCCAACTTGCAGACAGCTGTCTTTATCATTCAAACAATGATTGGTGTCTATGATAATTGATTGTACGTATTCACAACATTTTCTACTGTAAATCCAAACTCTTCTAAAATTTTAGCGCCAGGAGCAGATGCACCGAAATGATCGATGGTAATCGTTGTTCCTTCTGTACCCACATAGCGTTCCCATCCGAATGATGCAGCAGCTTCGATCGCCACGCGTTTCTTCACTGCTTTAGGAAGTACGCTTTCTTTGTATTCAGAAGATTGTTTTTCAAACAGGTCGAAGCTTGGCATAGAGACAACAGAAACATCTTTCCCGTTTTCTGCCAATTCTTTTTGAGCTTTCACAGCTAAATCAACTTCAGAACCAGTTGCAATCAAAATACCTTCTGGTGTTTCTCCTTTAGCTGGAGAAAGAACGTACGCGCCTTTTTTGACCATTTCATCTGCTACTTCTTTTGTAGAAGGCAATACAGGAAGGTTTTGGCGGCTCAATACAAGGATAGTAGGCGCATCAGTAGTCTCCATCGCCACTTTCCAAGCAGCACGTGTTTCATTTCCGTCTGCTGGACGAATCACTTGGACACCAGGCATGCAACGAACAGAAGCTAATTGTTCAATCGGTTCGTGTGTTGGTCCGTCTTCTCCGACAGCAACGGAGTCATGTGTCAAAACGTAAACAACAGGCGTATGTTGAATCGCTGCTAAACGAACAGCTGGTCTTAGGTAATCGACAAAGACAAAGAATGTTCCGCCATAGATACGAGTTCCGCCATGAAGTTGGATACCATTCATAGCCGAAGCCATCGCAAATTCGCGAACGCCAAACCAGATGTTACGTCCTTCATAATGTTCGGGAGTAAAATCTTTATCAGCAGCTACCATTGTATTATTGGAACCTGATAAATCTGCTGAACCGCCCCAGAAACTTGGTATAGCTTTCGATAATTCTTGGATAACTTCTTTACTTGAAACACGGCTTGCTTGACTGCTTTCTACTTCATAAGTTGGCAATTCTGCATCCCAGTTTTCTGGCAGTTTGCCATCAAAGGCATCTTCAAATTGTTGTGCTAATTCAGGATAAGCTTTTTTATAATTGGCAAACATTTCATTCCACGCATCTTCAGCTTTTTGTCCTTCTTCTATCATTGTTTGATGGAAGCGGGCAGCTACTTCTTCGGGAACAGTGAAGTCTGGATAATTCCATCCGTAAACTTCTTTAGCCATCTTGATACCCTCTTCGCCAAGAGGAGCACCATGAACAGCAGATGTTCCTTCTTTAGGAGCACCGTAGCCGATGACTGTTTTTACTTCGATCAACGTTGGTTTATCTGTTTCAGCTTTTGCTTCTTCAATCGCTTTAGAGATTGCTTCTAAGTCATTTCCGTCTTTCACTAAGATATGTTGCCAGCCATATGCTTCATAACGAGCACCAACATTTTCTGTGAATGCTTTTGAAGTTGGACCATCTAATGAAATATCGTTTGAATCATATAAAACGATTAATTTACCTAACTTCATATGACCTGCCATCGAACTTGCTTCTTGAGAGACTCCTTCCATCAAGTCTCCATCCCCACAGATTGCATACGTATAGTGATCCATTACGTTGAAGTTTTCTTTGTTATAAGTTGCTGCAAGGTGTGCTTCTGCCATCGCCATACCAACAGCCATTGCAATCCCTTGGCCTAATGGGCCTGTAGTAGCTTCTACACCATCTGTATGATGGACTTCAGGATGTCCTGGTGTCTTAGAATCCCATTGACGGAATTGTTTCAAATCATCAATTGTCACTTGATAGCCAGCTAAATGAAGTAAACTATATAACATTGCTGACCCATGTCCTGCTGAAAGAATGAAACGGTCGCGATCAGCCCAATTTTTGGATGTCGTTGGATTTACTTTCAGGTGTTTTGTCCATAACGCATATGCCATAGGTGCTGCGCCCATCGGCAATCCAGGATGTCCAGAGTTTGCTTCTTGGACTGCTTCAATACTTAATGTACGAATTGTGTTAACGCCAAGTTGGTCAATTTTGTCAAACAAAATAACCCCTCCTATTAATTTAGGTTTTTTTTACCTTTATTTCTTACACTCTCATTCTATAAGATGTCACACGAAAAAGCAATCATTTTCAGTATTTTTTACTAAAAGTTGTCATTTCGGTTGTGTAAGCCTTTTTTCTTTTGGATTTCTTTTAATTTTTCCGGGGTCACGTCATTGCCCTCAGGATCGACGATTTTCATTCCTTCGATATGATGACGCATACCGGAACGAAAAGCTTCCAAATACTCTTTGCGCAAGTTGATTTGTTCTTGTTCTTCGGCTTTCGAGAGACCATTTTCCTTCTTTTTACGTGCGAGTTCATTGATCCGCTCTATTTTTTCAGGTGACAGCATGCTCAGCCCTCCTTTTACTCTCCTTCATATTATATAAAAACTGAAAAAAAAACAACTAGATAAACTAAATAAAATGCGAACATTCGTTTGATTTAGCGCTTTTTATATGGTACTATTTATTTATCAAGTGAAAGAAGGTGTACCTTGTGGCCCGACAAACTGAATCAAGACAAATTGAAGTCTTACGTTATATCCATGAACAAGTAACCCAAAAAGGATACCCGCCAACTGTCCGTGAAATCGGGGAAGCTGTTCAGCTTTCTTCTACTTCTACTGTTCACGGTCATCTTGCACGGCTTGAAAAAAAAGGGTTTATCCAAAGAGATCCGACGAAACCTCGTGCAATCGAGTTGACAAAACAAGGTTTAGAAAAGATTGGGATTCGTCCAACAACTATTCCAGTACTTGGCGTAGTAACAGCTGGAGAACCAATTTTAGCAGTAGAGGATGCTTCGGACTTCTTTCCGATCCCTCCTAATCTTTCTTCTGAAGAAGGCAGTCTCTTTATGCTGACGATTCGTGGAGATAGTATGATCAATGCTGGAATTTTGGATGGCGATAACGTGATCGTTCGGAAGCAGGAAACGGCACAAAACGGTGATATCGTCATTGCAATGACTGCAGAGGATGAAGCGACTTGCAAACGATTCTATAAAGAAAAAAACTACTTCCGTCTTCAACCTGAAAACGACTTACTCGAACCAATCATTTTAGATCAAGTATCTATATTAGGACGAGTAGTAGGGCTTTATCGTAGTCATATCTATTAATTAGTACTAAAAAAGAAAATTGTTTAAAACCGAGTTTGAGACCATTGTCTCAAACTCTTTTTTCGCCCAAGTTCTTCTTCTTTCAAATTTTTATCACTTCCCTCTTTACAAACCGAACAAATATTCGTATACTAAATACACGAACAATTGTTCGTATAAATTAACGAGGTGAGAATTCATGAAATCAATGAGACGTCTTGGCTTAGTATTAACTGTTTTGTTTTTAGGTATTATTATTGGTAATTTCGGCATACGTCCAGCTTTACTTGTGTTTGTTCCGTTATTTACTTTGTGGTTCATGTTGTGGGATGAAAAGAAGTACCGTCAATCTGAGCGGCGCAGAATTCATGAAGATCATTTCTATCATGAACCCTACTACAGATCCAGGCAATCATAATGAGGATTGACTGCTAATTGTTCAAAAGACAAAAAGTTAAACTTTTACGAGGGTGTGACAAAAATCGGTCACATCCTTTTTTTCGAACCTTTACTGGACTTTGACTGGTTCCATTTATAAAAAAATAGCGACCCTCAAGCGTCAGAGTGCCTATCTGACTTTTGAGGGTCGCTTTAAAATCGCTTTTTCTGCTTAATATTCCATTAATGTAATAATGTCGTATCCTTTGATTTTGTCGCGTCCATGGAGATCCATCAATTCGATCAAAAATGCGCAGCCTACGACTACACCACCTAATTGTTCGATCAGTTCGATTGTCGCTTTGATCGTTCCACCAGTAGCCAGCAAATCGTCACAAATCAGCACACGCTGACCTGGTTTAATGGCATCCTTATGCAATGTCAATGTATCTGTTCCATATTCTAATCCATAAGTTACTTCGATGGTTTCTCGAGGTAATTTTCCTTTTTTGCGGACTGGTGCAAAACCGACTCCTAACTCATAAGCAACAGGACATCCTACGATGAACCCACGTGCTTCTGGTCCAACTACCATATCAATTCGTTTTTCTTTTGCATAATTTACGATTTGCTTCGTAGCTTCCCGATAAGCGTCACCATCTGCCATCAGCGGGGAAATATCTCGGAACACAATTCCTTTTGACGGATAGTCGGGAATACTGGCAATATAATCTTTTAAATCCACTCTTTGTTTCCTCCTAGGTTGTTAACCATTTCTTTATGGTAGGAATATCGCTCAAAAGCAAAAATTCCTCAACTTTGATTTTATTTAGCCGCCGCTGGTATAATTTGCTCTCAGTCAAAGGATGACTTTCTGGGCTGGCGACTTTTTGTAAAACACCGTTCTCTATTGTAACAAATTTCAATTCAAAAAACACCTGTATCATAAAAATTAATAATTTTTCAGGGATACGCAAATATTGAGCTACTGCTTTTATTTTATGACGTATATCTATTCGTTCTTGAGAATGGATCAATTTAAACAATTTTGCGTACTGTTCTCTTGTGCCTACCCCATTCAAATAAGCCTCATCAGGTGAAATCCCCATCAGATAAACACGATTGAATGAATAAGACCCAAAGACTTCTTTCAGCTTTGCTAAATCATCTGGACAATCCATAATAACCAGAGATTTCGGTTTTCTTTTTTCAATTACTGCGTGTATAGAATCCATTCCTTCGAAAACAATCGCCGTTTCTTGGATGCGCTCCGGCACGAATTTCAATGTCGAAGAATCAAAAGCTAAATAAAGACTGTCTTCATATGTTCGGCTCTGTTCACGGAAACGTTTTGCCCGCCAATCAAATACCTGCAGTCCACCTACTGCAAAATCAGATACCATCAGTTGTGGTTTCTTACGTCCATTCCATTCATTGATCGAAAGCTTTCCTACTACATCTACTAGATTATTCAGCAGTTCTTCTTCTTGAGTTCCAAAACCAAAAGCGACCGCATCAAGCTGACTAGATTCATCGGAAAGGACAAATTTCAGATGCTGTTGGTTTGCTCCGATTCTTTTGACATTCGCTGCTTGGACTTGCCGAAATAAAAATTGAGGTAAAGGATTATCTGTACCAAATGGCGCTAATAATTTTAGTTCATCAATACGCTCTACTGTTACTTCATTCGGAAGTAGCACTTCATCAATTCTTAATTCAGGACCTCTTGTCAAATCGATTTGACGATCGACTATATATTGGTTCATCTTCTCCTGTAGTATTGTGACATTTTCACTTGGCATCGTTAACCCGACTGCTGCATGATGTCCTCCAAAATAAGTAAATAAATCCCGCATCTGGTCAAGCATTTCAAAAAGGTTCAAGGCTTCAACACTACGTCCAGAACCTTTAGCTGATCCGTCTTCTTTTAAAGTAAGAACAAGCGTTGGTTTACCAGTTTCGTTCATTATTTTTCCTGCAACAATACCTAAAACACCTTCATGCCATCCTCGGTTTACCAATAGATGGATATGATTCTCCTTATTGACCATTGCTAATGCTTCTTCTGTTATCTGCTCTACGATTGCTTTTCTTTCTTCATTGATTTCATTCAATTTTTTTGCTTGAATGGATGCCTCTTCTTCGTCAAACGTTGCAAGCAATGAAACGGCAGGTCGTGGGTCACCCATCCGACCAATAGCATTTAGTCTGGGCGCAATCGAAAAGCCGATCGTTGTTTCGTCTGCATCTCTCATTTTTACGCCACTTTCTTCAAACAGCGCCTGAAGTCCTATCCGTTCTGAATGATGGATGGCATCGATTCCTAATGCAACAAGGATTCGATTCTCATCAGTCAATGAAACTAAATCGGCGATCGTTCCTATCGCTACTAAATCCAAAAATTCTGCAGGTGGTTCTTCCAACAATGCAGAAGCTACTTTGAATGCTACTCCGACTCCTGCCAGATCTGGAAATGGATATTGCCCCGCTGGATGACGAGGATGAACAATCGCATAGGCGTCTGGTAATTTCTCAGGTAGCTCGTGATGGTCTGTAATGATCACGTCTACACCAGCTTGCTGAGCATATGCTACCGCATCATTTCCTGCTACCCCGTTATCAACAGTGATGATCAGCTGGATGCCTTCTTGGATCTTTTCTTGGTATACCGATTGGTTTGGTCCATACCCATGCTCAAATCGATTTGGCAAAAATACTTCTACTTCTGCGCCAAGTAATCCCAGTGTTTCTTTCATTACCGTTGCACTGGTGATTCCGTCTGCATCATAATCACCGTAAACGAGGATTTTTTCTCCACTGATTACAGCTTCTTGTATTCGACTGATTGCTTTATCCATATCGTGCATCAGATACGGATCATGTAGTTCTTGTTCTTTTGGATGTAAAAATCGGTTGATATCCTCTTCCTCATGGTAACCTCTTTGCCACAGTAACTTACCGACAAATGGAGATAATTTCAATTCACGGATCATTTGGAGAAAGGATTCAGAAGGCTCTGTCTCGCTTAACTTCCAATCAAAATTTGCTTGTCTCACTTTCTCACTCCTAACTTAGTTATTATAGCAAAGGAAATCAGCAAAAAAAAGCAGAAAGAAAGAATAAAAATAGATCAGATCCGCTAGACTGATGTTCAGCAGGACCCGATCTTTTATACGACCATTTATGAAATATCCCTATTAGTCAAAATAATTGAAGCTTTGTTTTGGCGCTTGCGTTTTTTGTTCTTCCGGTGCTTTCAATTGACTGATTTGTGCTGTTTTCGCTTGTAATTCCGCCTGATAAGCAGCTTCTAACTCTGCGCGTTGGTTTCTAAACTCGCGTTGTTGTTCTTCTTTTGCTTCTTCAATTTTCTTTTGCAGATCTGTTTGGTATTCTGATATTTCCTGAGTCAGCTGCTTGATTTGCTTTTTTTGCTGCCATAGTGTTGCCGAAGCAGTTAAGAATACAATCAGTGCACCAATCAGCGCAGAACCGATAATCACTAAGATCAACGGTGCAGAAAAGGAAGTGAAGCCAAAACTTACAGGGACATTTTTATTGTTCAATACAGCAAAAAGAACAATAATCAAAACTAAGATAAATCCAAGAATTACATTGCTTTGCTTTTTCAATTCCTCCACCTACTTTTTGTTAAAAATTCCGCTGGCTAAATAATCACCAATCGTTGGAAACAGCGTATAAAATTTTGATGCAACTTCTAAAATAAACGGTTGATTGATTTCTCGTTTTGGATGTCTCATATTGCGGACGATCATTTTTGCCAACTTAGTAGGTTCTAAAACGATTTGCCCGACTTTTTCCAAATA
Source organism: Enterococcus sp. HMSC076E04 (assembly GCF_001814285.1). Taxonomy (NCBI): domain Bacteria; kingdom Bacillati; phylum Bacillota; class Bacilli; order Lactobacillales; family Enterococcaceae; genus Enterococcus; species Enterococcus sp. HMSC076E04. The sequence goes on from NZ_KV815597.1 coordinate 102,241, forward strand.
GCTTCCGCTTGGATCAGCCTTGTCAAAGAAATCTGTCTCGATTGGACCTGGATTTACTGTCGTAACAGCTACACCAAGTGGTTTCAATTCTAATCGCAAGGCGTTGGAAAAGCCAAGGACTGCAAATTTCGTGGCAGAATAAACCGTTGATTTTGCAGTTGCCATTTTCCCAGCCATTGAGGTGATATTAATAATATGTCCTTGTCTTCTTTCTGCCATATCGATCGCAAATTTTTGTGTCAAAACCATCATTCCTAAGATATTGACTTCAAACATATCGTACGCTTTTCCAAGATCGAATGTAAGGAAGTCCTCGAAAATACCAAATCCAGCATTGTTTACCAGAATATCGACACGTCCAACTTCTTCCATTACTTTTTCATATAGTTCATCCACACTATAAGGATCGCTGACGTCTACTTTGAAAGCATAAGCCTCTTTGCCGCTCAAGCGTCTGCACTCATCTCTGACACCTTCTACAAATGCCATTCTTCGTGCGCAACTTATAACGATTGCTCCTTGCTTTGCTGCTTCATAACAGATTTGCGCGCCTAGACCGCCTGAACTACCTGTTACTAAAACAACTTTATCTTCTAAATTCATGCCTCATCCTCCTCACGAAATGGTATCTCAATGCTATCAAAATCTTTCATGATTGTCGTGTTTTCAAACACTTCTTTTGCTTCTTTTTCAAGCTCTAGAGCTGCTTTTCCTAAATATCTTGCACTGATATGAGTAAGCAACAGCCGTTTTGCCTGCGCTTCTTTTGCAACTTCAGCAGCTTGATGAGTCGTAGAATGGAAATAGTTATGCGCCATTCTTGCTTCATCTTTATTAAATGTGCTTTCATGTACCAAAATATCACTGTTTTCCGCAAGCACAACAGAATTATGTGTTTTTCTCGTGTCGCCTAAAATAGTCACGATCCGCCCTTTTTTATTTGGGCCTACGAAATCTTTTCCATTGATCGTCCGACCATCTTCTAGTTGGATCGTTTCCCCTTGCTTCAGCTTGCCGTACAGGGGTCCAGCCGGAATGCCTAATTCTTTCAGACGATCCACCTGCAATTCTCCTTTATGATCATGTTCAACCACACGATAACCGAAACTGTCGATTCCATGATTTAGTTTTTTTGCATAAACAGAAAATTGCTGATCAGTAAAAATCGGGTCTGTTTCATTTAACTCGATGAATTTCAGCGGATAACTTAACCGTGTTTGCGAAATGCCTAAAGAGACTTTTATGTATTCCTCTATCCCTTTTGGCCCGTAAATCTCTAATGGCGTATCCCCACCTTGAAATGAACGGCTGCTGATGAGTCCAGGAAGCCCAAAAATATGATCGCCGTGTAAATGTGTAATGAAAATTTTACCGATTTTTCTCGGACGGATAGTCGTTCGCAAAATCTGCATTTGCGTGCCTTCACCACAGTCGAATAACCAAACTTCATTACGTTCGTCTAAAAGTTTCAATGCTATACTTGTCACATTTCTATGTTTTGCAGGAACACCTGCGCCTGTTCCTAAAAATTGTAATTCCATAATCTACCTGACTTTCTTTAAGTTCCTCTTTAATTTTAGGGGAAAAAGATAGGATAATCAACCGTAAGTCGAGAAAGGCTTCAAATAAAAACGATGTTCTTATGTGATAACGTTTTCTTTAAACTCCATTGTAAAAACAGCAGCGAACCCTTTTGAGATTCTCTGCTGTTTTTATTAATTTGAAGATTCGGAACTCTCATTGTCATCGGAACATTGCGGATGTTTGTCCTCCCAAGTCTTTTGGGCAGCTTCTTTCGCCTGCTTTTCGGCTTCCTTCGCATCATGCACATCTTTTTCGACATCTTCATAATCCAAACGGGTAATTTCTCCGCCTAATTCCATCATCACTAATTGATTCAATGGACGATTGTCTTCTTCATCCGCAATCAAAATCAGTCCTGTAGCTCCTTCACCGATTTTATTTCCTACAAAGTCGAACACAGTCTGAGCATCTTTTATTTCTTTTGCATCTTGTGTCGCACCGATCATCCCTCCGGCAAACCATCCTAATAAAATCCCCAGCGGCCCACCTAATACACCAACCAACATACCAATCAACCCACCAGTAGAAGATTTGTTATTACCAGTAAAGTCGATAAAATCTTCTATTTTGAATTGATGGTTTCCATTGGGATCATGGCTGACAACGGCCATCTGTTCTCCTTTGATCGAACGAACAGCATGTAGTTTTTTGATTTCCGAAAATGCCTGATATGCTTGGCTTTCTACTTGAAAATTTAAAATGATTACTCGCTTGCTCATTGAAAACGCCCCTTTCATACCTTCTTGTTATTTATTTTACCTTTAATTGTAAAATAAGAAAAGAAAAGCACTCTTTCCTACCCAATAAAAAAGGAGAATGGCCTCAGCCATACTCCCTTTAGATTTGAAACTATATTTTTTGGTATTTATTTTTATTTGTTTGCCTATTCGACAAATTCAAATTCAAATTCACCGATACGGACAAGGTCGCCATCTTTCGCCCCACGTGCCCGAAGTGCCTCATCCACACCCATACCACGTAATTGACGAGCAAAACGCATTACCGTTTCATCATGATCGAAATTCGTCATTTGGAATAATTTTTCGATCTTCTCACCGGATAAGATCCACGTTGCATCTGAATCACGATCGATTTGGAACTCAGGACCTTCTGGATTGAATCCATAGTGTACAGTTTCTTCTTCCAGTTCTTCCTCGTACAATGGGAATTCTGGCGTTACTTCTAACAAGTCTGCTGTAGCATTCAATAACGCATCCAATCCTTGTCGAGTCACTCCAGAAATTGGAAATACTGGGATATCATCAGCGAATTCGTCTTCTTTTTCCTTGTTCAGCTGTTCTTTGAATTTCACTAGGTTTTCCTGTGCATCCGGCATATCCATTTTGTTAGCCACGATGATTTGCGGACGCTCTAACAAGCGTAAGTTGTAAGTAGATAATTCTTTGTTGATGGCAAGATAGTCTTCGTAAGGATCTCGTCCTTCCATCCCACTCATATCGATCACATGTAAAATAACTCGCGTTCTTTCGATATGACGAAGGAATTGTGTACCTAGTCCAACACCTTGCGAAGCTCCTTCAATCAACCCTGGCAAGTCTGCTGCGGCAAAACTTCTGCCATCACTTGTAGTAACCATTCCCAAGTTAGGGACGAGTGTCGTGAAATGATAAGCGCCGATCTTTGGACGAGCAGATGAAATCACAGATAGCAAAGTCGATTTTCCAACAGATGGAAAGCCTACAAGCCCAACGTCTGCCAATACTTTCAATTCCAGTTCGATTTTTCGTTCTTGTCCTGGTTCCCCGTTTTCAGCAATTTCCGGTGCAGGGTTCCGAGGAGAGGCAAACCGGATATTTCCTCGTCCGCCACGTCCCCCTTTCGCCACAACTAGTGTTTGACCATTTTCAATCAAATCTCCTAAAAGAGCACCAGTCTCTGCATCTCGGACAGTGGTTCCTTGCGGTACTTTCACATAGGTATCTTCTGAACCACGGCCGTGCATCCCTTTACTCATTCCATTTTCACCTGGCTGCGCTTTGAAATGGCGATTAAAACGAAAGTCCATCAATGTACGCAAACCTTCATCGACGATCAAGATGACATCACCGCCACGACCACCGTCTCCACCAGCCGGTCCGCCGTCAGGAACGTATTTTTCGCGACGAAATGCAACCATTCCGTCTCCGCCCTTGCCAGCTTTCACATCGATCGTTACTTGATCTAAAAACATGGACATAATTAAGTCCTCCTATTATTCAATTTATTTATTTGACTGCCTGAATTTCCACAATAAACAAAAGTCTTCCTTATTTTATCGGTGAAATCTGTTTTTGTCTATCATTTCAGCAAAAAGATTGATTGCCTTCTTCTTTTTTTATTATTTGGTAAGGTTTCCAACCATTTTTCTGCTATCGAGTATAATTTTTTGACAAAATATGCTTTGCGTAGCAGAATAACAGTGTATTAATTGTATTAATTGAGGATGCCGTTTCATAGCACCCCTAATAAAGGAGGAACTTTTGATATGACAGTAAAAGTAGGTATTAACGGATTTGGGCGTATCGGCCGTCTGGCTTTCCGCCGCATCAAAGAAGTATCAGATGATATTGAAGTAGTAGCAATCAACGACTTAACAAGTCCAACTATGTTAGCACAATTATTGCAATTTGACTCTACTCACGGTACTTATCCTGGCACAGTTACTGCAACAGAAGACTCAATCGTAGTGGATGGCGAAGCAACGCGTGTTTATGCAGAACCCGACGCAAGCAAAATCCCTTGGGTAAAAGAAAACGGTGTAGATATCGTACTAGAATGTACTGGTTTTTATACATCTGAAGAAAAAGCGAAAGCGCATTTAGATGCTGGTGTCAAACGAGTAGTTATCTCTGCCCCAGCTGGTGCAATGAAAACTATCGTCTATAACGTCAATGATGATACATTAGACGAAAACGACCGAATCATCTCAGCAGGTTCATGTACAACAAACTGTTTAGCACCTATGGCTTATTTCTTGAATAATGAATTTGGGATCGAAGTTGGTACAATGACAACAGTCCATGCCTACACTTCAACCCAAATGCTGTTAGATGGACCAGTAAGAGGCGGTAATTTACGTGCTGCTCGTTCAGCTGCTGACAACACTATTCCACATTCTACTGGTGCTGCAAAAGCAATCGGCTTAGTTATCCCTGAGTTACAAGGAAAATTACAAGGACATGCGCAACGTGTTCCAGTCGTTGATGGTTCATTAACTGAATTAGTTTCAGTATTGAAAACCAAAGTAACTGCTGATCAAGTAAATGAAGCAATCAAAAAACACACAGTTGACAATCCTTCATTTGGGTATGATGATCGTCAAATCGTTTCTAGCGATGTCATTGGCACAACTCAAGGTTCAATCTTTGATCCAACCCAAACAGAAGTAACAACTGCTGGCGATTTCCAACTTGTCAAAACTGTTGCATGGTATGACAATGAGTACGGATTCACTTGCCAAATGATTCGCTTACTAGAAAAATTCGCTAACTTGTAATTTAATAAATCAAACAATAAAACAAGCCTTTGACTGGGTCCAGTCAAAGGCTTGTTTCTTTTTATCCTCTTGCATTTAAACTAGTTCAATGAACATATTGGTTTAAAAATTGTTGGACTACTTGCTGATACTTTTCAGGATCTGTCTTGTATGCTTCCGCATGCTCGGCTCCTTTTACAACATACTTTTCTTTTGGCCCCTTCGTTGCACGATAAACCTTATCCAACATTTCAAATGGTACAAATGTGTCTGCGTCTCCATGTATAAATAGCATCGGACGCTGGTTTTTCTTCAATTGATCCACTGCACTTGCCTCACCGAAAAAGTAGCCGGCACGGACTTTTGTCACTAGACTCGTTACTTGCATAAGCGGAAATGCTGGAAGACTAAACATATCGTCTAGCTGATACGCAAGCTCATCATGGACAGAAGAATAACCGCAATCTTCAATAATTGCTTTTACGTTATTTGGTAATTTTTCTCCGCTAGTCATCATGACAGTTGCTGCCCCCATGCTGACACCATATAGAACGATTTCTTGCGAGTTTCCATTTTCTTCTAACACTTTGTTGATCCACTGCACATAGTCTTTGCGCTCTGGCCATCCAAATCCAATATAATCCCCTTCGCTTTTTCCATGCCCTCTTGCATCTGGAACAAGGACATTGTAGCCCATATCATGGAACATCTTTGCATAATTGGTCATCGTTTCAGCATCTCCCATGTAGCCATGAGCAACTAGAGCTGTTTTTTCACTTTTCGTTTCAGCAGGAAGATAAATCGCTGATAATTTCAGACCGTCTTTCGAAGTGATTGTCCAATTACTTCGGTTCTCTTTTGAACTAAACCACTTATGTGCATCCGTTTCTTTGGATGTCTGTGTTGTACCTGGTGTATCTTCATCTAAAAAGTCTTTCTCAGACGGCACGACAGCATAATTATAAAAATAATTCCCTGCAAACAATAGCGCAACGATTAGAACTAGGGCAACACCTAAAAGGATTTTCATCCAAAGTTTCATAAATTATCCATCTCATTTCTCTTTTTTCATCTAACCTTGAATTAGTATAATCAAAGGATCTCTACTATGCAATGTTCATTTTTATAACCTATAAAAAAACAAAATAAAAAAGCAGAAATAACTGGCTATTTCTAGCGGATTATTTCTGCAGCAACTCATTATCTATTTTTTATTTTCAATTAATTTAAAGCTTGACCAAGGTTTCAAAAAGTCAAGGAGGAACAGTTCGTCATCAGAAATTCTTCCTACGACATTGACCCGTCCGTCATTTTTCATGTCCTTCAAGGCAATTTGTGTTTCTCCCTTATATTGACCATACCCTTCATTATCAATCAGCACATCACCATGATGCATATCTCGCGTATTGTGAGGTGGAAAATCTTTTTCTTTATAATATACACGAGTCATCGTCGAACGAAGGATATACTCTGAGCGATCTCCTCGATAACTGTGGAGATTGTCAAACAAGCAGATTCGTTCGTTTTCTGTAATCCCTTCTTCCGTATCTACTTTCAATGTTGGATAATCTGCATTAAATGCTGCTGCCATTTCTTTCAATTCTTCTTCGCTTGCATACGCATTTCCAATAGAAATATCATCAATCAGCCCTGTAAGGATCAAATGCTTCACTTGTGTAGCAATCTCAAGGTCTCGGTGGTCTTCTAGTGTGCACAAGCCATCTTGTGTAGGCCAAGGGCCAAACTCAGCGGATTGCGAATTGACGAACGCCATCGTATTCAAATTATATTTTCTAAATTTTTCTGAACAAAAAACAAAATGGTCGTAGCCTAAACCAGAATATCGATGAGGATAAAAATTATGAGAACCTAATAAATTATCCGTGTTTGGCGAATAACTCATGATGTTGTCAACATAATTCGTGCCCGAACTCATATTGATCTCGATTTTGATACCGAAAGGATTACGCGTCATTTTTGCTTCTTCTGCTCCGGTGAACCCGATATCCAAGCGAACTCCATAGGCACCCATCTTATGGAAAAAGGATAAGTCATCGTAAGAAATCTCCAACTGTTCAAATAACGCTGGATTGATATCTACCATTACTTCCATGCCTAGGCTATTCGCATAATCAACTACTTCTTTAAATTCTGAAAGAACTTTTTCTTTGTCGTCGTTGATCTGCAGTAAACTGGTAAAAACCCGTTTATACCCATACTTATGAGCTAAATCCAAGTACGCTTTGTCCTTTTCAAATGTTGATCGTTCTGGATAAATCGAGATTCCTAATTTTCCCATATTACCATTTCCTCCTGCATCTTTTCGTTTTTGTATCCACTTACATTATAGCAAAGACAAAATAAATGGTCTACACCTTTTCTTTTTCTTTTAAAATAAATGATAAATTCCAATAATTTAAGTAGGTATTTCTCCTCTATTTTGTTATCATTAAAGATAACAAAACAGTAAATTGGAAAGGAATAGTTATGAAGAAAAATAAAGTTATTTTAAGTATTAGTATAGCTGCAGCATTATTGTTTGCTGCTGGTTGTTCCGCAAACAGTACGACTTCTCCTAGTTCATCGGCTGAAAGTTCAAAGAGTACATCCACTGCGGAAAGTACAACTGCCAGTAGTGTCGATTTGAATGCATTGGAATTGCCACAATTGACGAAAGATGTAGCTGAAAATGAGGATTTGGTCGAAATGGTGACAAATAAAGGCACAATCAAAATCAAATTATTCCCTGAATATGCACCTAAAGCAGTTGAAAACTTTATGACACACGCAAAAGATGGTTACTATAATGGCCTGACTTTTCACCGCGTCATCAAAGATTTCATGATCCAAGGCGGTGATCCTAAAGGCGATGGCACTGGAGGCGAAAGCATTTGGGGAGAAGGATTTGAGACAGAGATCAACAACCACCTTTACAACATAAGAGGTGCGTTATCTATGGCTCGCTCACAAGATCCTAACAGTAACGGCAGCCAGTTCTTTATCGTTCAAAATTCAGATGATATGCATGATGGTCTTTTAAAAGTTGATTACCCTCAAGCGATTATCGATGCTTATAAAAACGGCGGTTATCCTTCCCTGGATGGTCAGTACAGTGTCTTCGGTCAAGTGATTGAAGGAATGGATGTCGTGGATGCTATTGCAAATGTCGAAACAGATAGTTCAGACAAACCAAAAGAAGAAGTAAAAATTGATAAAATCAATATACTGCAAGAAGCAAAATAAACAGAACATAAAATGACGTCTGAATCTAGCAAATATGACAAAATGTGCTAGATTCAGACGTCTTCTTTTTACATAAGAAAGCAAGTAAACATCCTTCTATTTTTCTATAACAACTTTTTTATGATCAAGCATTTTGGTTGACGATGAACGTGAACTCACACTCACAGACTTTTTTATCATCTACATATGCTGCAGATAACGCTGTACCGACTGACCCCTTCATTTTGGTGATTTCAAAATGACATTTCAGTACATCTCCTGGAACAACTTTTTGACGGAATTTGGCCTTATTGATTCCACCGATATAAGCTCGTTTTCCTAGGAACTCTTCTGATTTTAGGATAAGGATCGAACCTGCTTGTGCCAGTGTTTCTAGGATCAACGCACCCGGCATCACTGGATTGTCAGGAAAGTGACCTTGGAAAAAATCTTCATTGATCGTTACATTTTTTGTCGCAACGATCTTTTTTCCTGGTTCTAATGTATCTACATAATCAATATAACAAATAGGATAACGATTAGGGATCAAGTCCATTACTTCAGTAGCAGATAATACATAAGACATAATTAAACTCCTTCTTTCAGGCAATTGCCATTTTCATTACTTTGACTATCAAAGTATCATATTCCTAAATATTTAGCAATCTTTTTTTAATTTAAGAAAAAATAGTTTGACAATCAAAACATTTTGACTAATAATTAAGAAATCAAGAAGTTATTTTAGCTATTATTTTCTATTTTTTACGACTATCAAATTTTTATTAGAAACAAAGGAGAGTCATTATGTCATTTCTAGAAGGAAAAAAAATCGTCATCATGGGCGTCGCTAACAAAAAAAGCATTGCTTGGGGGTGCGCTGAAGCAATGTTGAAACAAGGGGCAGAGATTATCTATACTTACCAAAATGAACGAATGAAAAAATCATTAGTCAAATTGGTCGGCGAAGAAGCATTCACGGTAGAATGTGATGTTTCTAGCGACGAAAGCATCGAAAAAGCAATGAATGCCATCGGTGAATATGCTGGAGAGATCCACGGCCTTGTCCATGCAGTTGCTTACGCCAACAAAGAAGAATTGTCCGGAAATGTGTCTGATATTTCCAGAGACGGCTATCAATTAGCTCAAGATATCAGTAGCTACTCTTTGATTGCTGTATCAAAATACGCGCAACCGTTTCTTGCACCAAATAGCGGAATCGTTAGCATGACTTATCTAGGTTCAGAGCGCGCAATCCCGAATTATAACATGATGGGTATCGCGAAAGCTTCTCTTGAAGCAGCTATCCGTTATTTGGCAGCTGAGTTCTCACCTAAAGGCATCCGAGTCAATGGTATTTCAGCTGGAGCAATCAAAACATTAGCTGTTACAGGGGTTAAGGACTATCAAAAACTGATCCAGTTATCTGAATCTCGTACGCCTGATCAGCAAGGTGTAACGATCGAAGAAGTCGGTAATGCTTGTGCTTTCTTGATCAGTCCTCTTTCCAGCGGGATCATCGGTGATATTATCTACGTTGACAAAGGTGTCCATCTTTCATAATCCTTTTGTTACATTCTTTAAAGTAAAACATATAAAAATCAGGAAAAAACTTTTTAAAGTCTCTTCCTGATTTTTTCTTTTTTTACGTTTTTTCAACTTATTACTTTGAAATTACTCCACGACTTCAATCCAGCCTTCTGGTGCTTCTATGTCCCCGAATTGAATACCTGTCAATTCATCATACAACCGCTTTGTTACTGGTCCTACTTCCGTTTCGCTATAAAATACATGCAGATTATTATTGTGGTAGATCCCACCGATCGGAGAAATAACAGCCGCTGTACCACATGCACCAGCTTCTGCAAATTGATCTAGATCATCAATGAAAATATCTCCTTCTATTGCTTGAAGTCCTAGTCGTTCTTCAGCTAATTGCAGCAAAGAGTATTTCGTGATACTTGGTAAGATAGATGGCGATTGTGGAGTGATGAATTTTCCGTCTTTCGTAATCCCAAAGAAATTTGCTGCCCCTACTTCTTCGATTTTCGTGTGTGTGGCTGGATCAAGATAAACACAATCTGAGTAATCCAGTTCTTTTGCTTCTGTTCCTGGAAGTAAACTTGCTGCGTAATTTCCGCCGACTTTTGCTGCGCCTGTTCCCTTAGGAGCAGCACGATCATAATCAGATACAATAAAGTTCGTTGGTTTTAACCCACCTTTGAAATACGCTCCTACTGGCGTACAGAAGACGACAAATAAGTATTCTGGAGCAGGATGGACACCGATGTTTTCACCGACCCCAATCAGTAAAGGACGCAAGTATAATGTAGCGCCTGTTCCATACGGAGGCACGAAAGCTTCATTTGCTTTTACCACTTGCTTAACAGCATCAACGAACATTTTTTCAGGGACCATCGGCATCAGCAAGCGTCTAGCACTTTGATTCATCCGCCGACTATTTTGTTCAGGTCGAAAGAGATTGACCTTCCCGTCTTTTCGACGATAAGCTTTTAGACCTTCAAAACATTGCTGACCATAATGAAGCGCTGGAGATCCTTCATGAATCGTCAGGTAATTATCTTCTGTCAATTCCCCTTCTTCCCATTGTCCGTCTTTCCATTTGGCAATGAAACGCCAAGGAGTTTTGATATAAGAAAATCCTAAATTGTTCCAATCGATTTGCATATACTTACCACCTTCGTTATTTTCTCCACATTTTATCATTATCCATATTATTTGTCATTTTATTTTCAGCTTTTTTCCTTCATTATAGTTATTTTTGCTATTTCCTTTTTTGAAAACTTCTTGGTACAATACAGAAAGAATCAAATTTTAGAAAAGAGGATTTTATGTTTTCATTATTAGCAACTGCCGGTACGACAGACTCTTCTGGCGAGACATTGACAGATCAAGCTGTCAGCAAAGTAAATGCGTTTCAGCGGTTTTGGGACGGGATTGATTGGGACGCCATTTTGGCTGCCTTTATCCAAAAAAGTTTATATCTGATTTTTTTGATCGTCCTTTTTTGGATTCTTCACCGTGTGGGAAAATATCTGATTGATAAGTCTTTTAATCAGTATTCTAAAAAAGCCATTCTAAACGAGAGCCGCTTAAAGACTTTACATAGTCTTTTAAATACTATTTTTCATTATACCCTTGGTTTCTTCTTTATCTATGCAATTTTATCTGCTATCGGTGTACCGATCGGTTCACTTTTGGCTGGTGCCGGAATTGCAGGTGTGGCGATCGGCCTTGGTGCCCAAGGGTTCATGAGTGATGTTATTACCGGATTTTTTATTATCATGGAACAACAGATGGATGTTGGAGACTACATCAAGTTAGCAAACTTAACGATTGAAGGAACCGTCGTATCTGTTGGTATCCGTACCCTTCAGCTGAAAGCAACGGATGGTACTGTCCATTTCATCCCGAATCGAAACATCACCACGATCAGCAATCTCTCTCGTGCAAATATGCAAGTACTTTTAGATATCCGGATCGTTCCTGAAGAAGGATATGACAAAATCTATGAGATCATTGATCGAGTAAATCATACATTAGCTGAAAAATACCAAGAAGAGCTTCAAACTGAACCTTCCATCTTTGGTTTAGTGGATCTTGGTAATAGTAATTTTGCTATTCGAACGGTCTGCTACGCATTGAACGGAAAACAATATGCCTTAAAAGAAGAGTTTTTGAGCTCCTATGTCAAAGAATTGACAGCTTCTGGGTTCACGATTCCGAACAGTCCGATTGCTGTCGGAAAATAATTTGGTCAAACGATGCAACGGATCTCACTAAAAAGAGCGTGGGACAAAAGTAAAGAAAAACTTTTGTCCCACGCTCTAAACATGTATAAACAGCGGAAGCAGAAGCAACTCCTTCGGAAATAAGCTGAAATTCACAAAGATTTGAAAAGCAATTTTCGTGAATTACCTCTTATTTCTTGAAGTTAAACGCTTCTGTCCCAGCCTCTTTTTCAAGATAAAGTCAAAACTGGTACGCTTTTGTTTCTACTTATTTTTTGATTATCTTTCAGTTTCTCGTTCTTTAGCTCACAATATCGATTTGTTCTTTTAATTCTTCGATTTTCGGAGACAATATATTGCGACGTTCTAATTCATGCACCATGAAGTTTACGGCTTTAAGCAGCTCTTTCCTTGTGATGATTCCTTTGAAAACCCGTTCTTCTGTGACAACCGGTAAAAAAGGCGAATCAACTAACAAATGGAGTACTTCTTCTAGTTCCCAATTTTCATCAATCGTCGGAACATCCGTTTCTGTTACATCAGCAACTGTTAGTCCTTCTAACGGATCCATGCTGATTGTTTGCAAGTCAATCATTTTATTGACCACATCTGATAAACTTACTAGTCCTACAAAGTGATCATCTTTTCCTAATACAGGAATTTTGGAATAACCGACCTTCGATAAGACAAGTAAACCATGGGATAATGGATGATGATACATAACATTTGCCACATTTTCTGCAGGAATCAAAAACGTTTCCTGATTTTCCAGCAGCATTTCTCTTACTATAGGTCCAATCATCTGATGGCCTCCATTTCTATTTCATTCAACACTACTATTTTACCGAAACCGGATGCAAAATTCACAAAATAAAGCTTATTTTTATTAAAAATTAGAGTTTTTTTATTCAGCGCTCTCTCGAAAAAGAAAAGGCCAATTCTTCAACTGCCTGATGGGCACGGTTATAGTATTGAACAGAAATTTGGTCATCTAAACTTTCAATAAGAGCATATGATGGGATTTGGATCGGGCCTCTAGGTTGAGAAATACTTCCAGGATTCAAAAACAGGATTTTCTGATCCATCTCACAGCCTATTTGATGGGTATGACCAAAAAACACCATATCGGCATTTGCAGCTCGAGCTTCGATTGCTAACTGTGTCAAACCAAATCGAACATTCGATAAATGGCCATGAGTCATGAATACTGTATCCTGACCAGTTTGGATCACTTTTTTCTGTTCGAATCCTGGTCCATAATCACAATTACCTTGAACCACTTGGAATGTATCCCATAATGGGTCAGAAGCTTCTAATTCCGAATCACCACAATGGAAAAAGATGTCCACTTCAGAACGATAACGATCTACTAAGTCAACGAGGATATCTCTGTCTCCATGATTATCACTTACTACTAAATACCGCATCTATCTCTCTCCTTCCAGCCATTGTTTCCACTCGGCACTCAATTTTTTCATTGCTTGAGCCCGATGACTGATCTTGTTTTTTTCTTCGCTCGATAATTCTGCTGCTGTTTGTTTCTTACCTTCTGGGATAAATAAAGGATCATACCCAAAGCCATTTTCGCCAGATGGTATACGGGCTACTCGACCGGGCCATTCCGCTTCTACTACGAGGCTGTCTTTTTTGGGTGCCGCGAATACTAATGTACAATGGAATTGTGCTGTTCTTTTTTCATCCGGCACATCTGTCAATTCATATAATAATTTGGCGTTATTCCCCGCATCACTTTTTTGTTCCCCTGCAAAACGTGCAGAATAGATTCCTGGCATACCGCCTAACGCATCCACTTTCAAACCTGAATCATCTGCTAAGACTGGTTGATCAAGCAATTGTGCAATCGTTTCTGCTTTTAATCGGGCATTTTCTTCAAATGTGCTGCCAGTTTCTTCCACATCTGGCAATTCAGGATAGTCAAGTAATGTTTTTACATGATATCCCGCTTCTTTGAACATATTTCGAAACTCTTCTGCTTTTCCTGGATTTCTTGTCGCAATGATGATTGTTTTTGTTTCTTCTATCCGCTCATTATCTTGAGCAAATTCTGTTAGCAAAGCATGTTTTTGCTCTTTGATCAAATCTTCAATCGCGTTTTTTCCAAAAAAGAGCATTTCATTCAACTGTTCTCCATCAAACGTTGCTTCTTCTCCAGTTCCTTGAATCTCCACGAATTTTCCTGATTCTGTCATCACGAGATTCATATCTACAAGTGCTGCGGAATCTTCTTGATAGTCCAAATCTGTCACGCAAGTCCCATCCGGCAAGATCCCTACGCTAACTGCAGCAAGATGCTCTTTGATTGGATCTTCTGACAATTCCTTTTCTCTTAAAAGCTTTTCAATTGCTAGTCTCAACGCGACGAATGCCCCAGTGATGCTAGCTGTTCTAGTTCCGCCATCCGCTTGGATCACATCGCAGTCTATGATGATACTACGCTCTCCCAGCTTTTCCAAGTCTATTACTGCACGCAAGGAGCGACCAATAAGACGCTGGATTTCCATTGTTCTACCAGAAAGTTTTCCTTTGCTGCTTTCTCTACGGTTTCTCGTACTCGTTGCTCGAGGTAGCATACTGTATTCAGCTGTTACCCACCCTGTTCCTGTTTCTCTCAAAAAGGGAGGTACAGAATCCTCTACTGTTGCAGAACAAATAACTGTTGTATCACCAAAACGGATCACAACCGATCCCTCTGGATATTTGAAAACATTTGTTTGAAGCTCCAGTTTACGAAGCTCTTGGGCTTTTCTCCCGTCATGACGCATCCTTATTTTCCTCCCAATTCAATATGGTCTACATTTAGGTGTCCGATTCCAAGCCAGTCTTCGGCTATTTCTTGGAAAAGTTTAGCAGATCCTGTTGTATAAAACTGACATAATGTCCGTCCATTTTGCGGTGAATTGCTCAAATTGAAATAATCGAGTAGCATAGATACTTCACCTACTGTTTCTGCTCCAGAATCGATCAGTTGAACATTTTCACCCACTACATTTTGAATGATAGGGCGTAATAATGGATAATGGGTGCATCCCAAAATCAATGTATCGATTTTTTTAGTCGTTAACGGAGCTAATGTTTCTGCCACGATTTTTTTTGCCACAGATGAATGGTATTCATTACTTTCGACAACTGAAACAAATTTGGGACAAGCAAGACTTGTCACAGTCAATTCTGGCACTTTCTCTTTCAGTGCTTTTTCATAAGCTTGACTTTTTACCGTACCAATCGTACCGATAATGCCAACTTGTTTATTTTGTGTTTTTTTTACTGCTGCTCTTGTACCGGGAAGGATCACACCGATGACTGGAATAGAAAGAGCAGCTTTGATTTCTTCTAAAGCAACCGCAGTTGCGGTATTGCAGGCAATCACCAGCATCTTGATTCCTTGCTCCACCAGATAATCCGTCATTTCCCAAGTATACTGGATTACCTGTTCCGCAGGTCTAGGACCATACGGGCAGCGTGCTGTGTCTCCTACAAATAAAATATTTTCATTCGGTAATTGTTTCAGGGCTTCTTTTACTACAGTTAAGCCGCCAACACCTGAATCAATAAATCCGATAGGGCGATTATCTGTCAATCGTATCATCCTTTTTTTCAATAAATTCTATCTTCCCTATTGTGTACTTTTTAGCGTGAATTTTCAAGTGCTCTCACTTGCTTAAAACAATCAAAATCTCTTTTTTTCGAATGGAAAGAGGAAAAGCGGTTGTGACTTAGTTTGCCACAACCGCTAAAAGAATCATCTATTAATAACTGTACCGTCTCTTTTCCAAGTAACCGGAAAGCAGAGAAAGCGCGTAACACACCACGAAGTACATAAGTGTCATGATGATGAACATTGGAAGCACATAATTGGTATTCTGTCCATAAATAATACGTGCCTGATGAGAAAGTTCAGGTAAAGAAATGATTACTGCTAATGATGTATCTTTGATCAGTGAAATCAATTGGCTCACAATTGCCGGGATCATCGATTTGAATGCTTGCGGCAAAACGATCGTCCGCATCGTTTCTACATAAGTCAGTCCCGTTGACAATCCTGCCTCCATCTGCCCTTTCGGAACAGCATTAAGTCCAGCTCGGAAAATTTCCGACAGCATAGCTGATTCAAAGATCGTCAATGCTGCAACAGCAGACCAGAAGATGTTCATCTGGATGCCAATCTGAGGCAAAGCAAAATAAGTGAAGAAAATGATCAATAATAATGGAAGATTTCGTATGATATCGATCACAATACCAAGGATTTTGGACAAGAAAGGGATATTCGCAAAACGAATCACACCTGTCAGACCACCAATCAAGAAACTGAAAATGATCGAAAACAATGAAACTTCAACAGTAACCTTTAATCCTTCCAATAAAAAACGGACATTCATCCATGAAAAAGCGCCGCTAAAATCCATGTATTTCCCCTCCTTCTATGAACGAACCGCCCATTTTTTCTCAAGATAAACCATTAAGTAAGATAACGGCAGCGTGATAACTAAGTAAAATAACCCAACGATGATATACGTATCGAAGGTATTGAATGTTTCACTGGCAATCAAATCTCCTTGATACATCAAATCCAAACCAGCTACGATTGCTAAAATAGACGAGTTTTTCACAAGATTAATAAATTGGTTGCCTAATGGCGGAATAACGATTTTGAATGCTTGGGGCAAAACAATATAACGCATAATTTCTGAATAGGTAAATCCAGAAGACAATCCTGCTTCTGTTTGGCCTTTTGGTACAGTTTGAATCCCTGAACGTACTGTTTCAGCAATAAAAGCGGATGTATAGATAGTCAAGCCAATCGTCCCTGCTTGGAATCCGTCTAGATTAAACCAATAAATAGGTACGACAACATAAAAAAACATCACGATGATCAATAATGGAATGTTTCTAAAAAATTCTACATATGCCTTTGCTAAGGCACTTACTACTTTATTCTTTGATAATTGGAAGATTGCCATCAACGTTCCGATAATCAAACTAAACACAAGTGCTAAGACACTCGAAAACAATGTGATCTTGAACCCGTCGACAAAGATTGGTCCATAAGTCTGTATCAATTCGCTCATTGCCTCTCCCCCTTACTCTACTTTTACTTCAGTTTCATTTGGAAACCATTTTTGATAGATTTTATCATATGTGCCATCTGCATGCATTTCCTCTAGCGCTTGGTTAACAGCTTTCAAGAAGTTTTCTTGTCCTTTGTTGATCGCAATTCCATAAGGCTCATTAGTAAACGTTCCGCCGACTAACTCGTACTCTGGATTTTCATCTGCAATCCCTAACAAGATCGCATTATCCGTAGTCATTGCGTCTCCCTGGCCAGATTGTAACGCAGTAAATGCTTCTGCATAATTTTCCAATTCCAGAATGTTTGCATCTGGTGCATGCTGTCGGATATTCGCAGCCGACGTAGAACCTTTGACTGCTAGAACTGTTGTAGAAGCATTCAAATCATCTACACTTTTGATTTGGCTTCCCTTCTTTACCAACAAAGCTTGGCCAGCATCGAAATAGACATCTGAAAAATCGACTTGTTTTTTTCGTTCATCTGTGATCGTCATCGTCGCAATAATCGCATCGATGTTTCCGTTTTTCAATAACGGGATCCGCGTTTTAGAAGTGACTTCAACAAATTCCGCTTTTCCATTCTCACCAAGGATCTTTTCAGTGATTGCTTTTGCAATATCTACATCAAATCCTTGTACGGTTCTGCTCTCAATATCCATCATTCCAAATAATCGAGTATCATATTTGACACCCCAGATGATTTCATTGGTAGATTTGCTTCGCTCTAAAATATCTTCATTTGCCAACCCATTTCCTTTACATCCGGCTAGTGCAAGAAAAGCAATGCCTAAAAGGAAAATCAGGCGTATTTTTTTAAACCTGCGCATCTTTTTCCTCCTATCAATGATTGATAACTTTACTGATAAATTGCTGTGCTCGGACTTCATTTGGATTTTCGAAAAAGTCTCTCACATTTCTGCTATCTTCCAATACTTCTCCGTCAGCCATGAAGATGACACGATCCGCAACTTCTTTGGCAAAGCCCATTTCATGCGTCACGACAATCATTGACATGCCGTCATGCGCCAATTTTTTCATGACGTCCAATACATCACCAATCATTTCCGGATCCAAAGCAGAAGTAGGTTCATCAAACAGCAGCATCTCAGGATTCATCGCTAAACCTCTGGCGATTGCCACCCGTTGCTGTTGTCCACCGGATAACATGGAAGGATAAGAATCTTTCTTATCTAACATATTGACAGTTTTCAGAAATTTCTCCGCGTTTTTGACTGCAGTTGCCTGGTCTTGCTTTAACACTTTGATTGGTGCTAATGTAATATTTTCCAGAACGGTTTTATTAGGATACAAATTGAAATGCTGGAAAACCATGCCGATATTCTTTCGGACTTCTGTCAACTTTGTCTTTTTATCATGCAAGTCAGTATCATTAATTAGTAGCTTACCTGAAGAAATCGTCTCTAATCCATTGATACAGCGAAGCATCGTGCTCTTTCCTGAACCAGAAGGACCAATGACAACGACAACTTCTCCTTTCTCGAATTCGAGATTGATATTTTTTAATGCGTGGAACTTGCCATAATATTTATCCACGTGATCAAATTTAATCATTGCCATAGAATTACACTCCCATTATTATTTAGTAAGATTTCTTTTAAAGATGTATAATAAAATACATTATATCTGATAGTTTAGTAATTTGTAAAGTTTCTTAGAACGTTTATTCTCCCATAAATATTTCTTTCATTTCTAATCTATTAGTTATTTTATCCTCTTTCCTTGTTTTTTCCTTAGGAACTGTTGTTTCTTGTCAGGAAAAACGGTAAGATATTAAGTGCTCAGACTTACAAATCGTAAAGAGGTGTCTTTTTTGAAAAATATTATTTTAACGGGAGATCGACCAACTGGGAAGCTGCATTTAGGGCATTACGTCGGTTCTCTAAAAACCCGAGTGGCTATGCAAGCAGACGAAGACAACCAACTGTTTGTCATGATTGCTGACATGCAAGCACTGACCGATAATGCTAAAAATCCTGAGAAGGTTTCATCAAATGTCTTGCAAGTTGCTTTAGACTATTTAGCCGTGGGATTAGATCCTGCAAAATCTACTTTATTTATCCAATCACAAATTCCGGAATTAGCTGAGTTAACCATGTATTATTTGAACTTAGTCAGCGTAGGACGCGTTCGGCGCAATCCGACTGTCAAAACAGAAATCGAACAAAAGAAATTCGGTGAAAGCGTGCCTACAGGATTCTTTATCTATCCTGTTTCTCAAGCAGCTGATATCACTGCATTCAAAGCGAATCTCGTACCTGTTGGCGAGGATCAAAAACCAATGTTAGAGCAGACACAGGAAATCGTACAAAGCTTCAATCATACATATGGTGAAGTCTTGGTGGAACCGAAAGGCGTATTCCCACCAAAAGGAATGGGTAGGTTACCTGGAATCGATGGAAATGGCAAAATGAGTAAATCGTTAGGAAACGGTATTTATATCTCCGATCCTGCCGATGTCTTACAGAAAAAAGTTATGAGTATGTATACTGATCCAAACCACATCCATGTACAAGATCCTGGACAAGTAGAAGGGAATATGGTCTTCACCTACTTGGATGTATTCGGAACAGATAAAGAAGCAATTGAAGAAATGAAAGCTCATTACCGCCGCGGCGGACTTGGTGATGTAAAGATCAAACGATACCTCATTGATGTATTGGAAGCTGAATTTGCACCGATCCGCGCACGCCGAGAAGAATTGGAAAAAGATCCTTCAGCTGTTATGGAAATCTTACGTAAAGGTAGTGAAGAAGCTGCTAAAGTAGCTGCACAAACACTTTCTGAAGTAAAATCAGCAATGGGAATCAATTACTTCCATTAATTCATTTACTCTAAAAAACAGGCTGTAAAGGCCTGTTTTTTTATCTCGTCTCTGTGCTATTCCTTTTTTAAAATCAAAAAAAGAGATGTGACAAACTTGTGTCACATCTCTTTTTCAAATGAATAGTCTTCAAAAGCTACTTGATCGTTACTTACTATATTTTCCCTCTTAGCGAATACTTGCCTCTAGGTTTTCTATCAACGCTTTTTCGACTTTTTCCATTGCTTTATTGATTTCTTCATCTGTCAATGTTGCTTCAGGATTGACGAATGTCAGGCTATAAGCCATGGATTTATGTCCTTTTTCGATGTTTTCTCCTTGATAGACATCAAATAATTGGATATCTGTTAAAAATCTTCCGGCAGCAGAATGGATCACTTCTGTTAATTCCTGATTTGTCACAGTTTCTTTTACAAGCAAAGCGATATCCCGGCTGACTGCTGGGAATTTTGTCACTGCTTCAAAAACGATTCCTTTTTGGGCAGCTTCCACTACAGCAGATAAATCAAACTCAGCTACATATGTTTCTGGAATATCGTAACTTTTGGCAATTGTCGGATGCACTTGACCGACAAAGCCGATAAATTGTTCGCCAAGATAAATTGCAGCTGTCCTCCCAGGATGCATTTCTTTTATTTCTGTCACTGTTTGATAATGGATATCTTCAGTGATACCTAGTTGTTCAAATAAGTTTTCTAAAAGACCCTTGATGGTGAAAAAGTCTACGTTTTGTGTTTTCGTCTGCCAATCTTTTTCTTCCCAAATACCAGAAATAGCGATGGCTGCATGTTTTACTTCTTGCGGCAGATGTGTGCGCGGATCATTTTCTTGGAAGAATACCCGACCAATTTCATATAAAGCAATCTCTGTATTTTTTCGAGCAGTGTTATAACTGATATCATCTAATAGTCCGCTGATCAAATTCATTCGTAATACAGAACGTTCTTCGCTCATTGGCCAGTCCAAACGTGTAATATTACTTTCTTTTATAACAAACTGTCTTGATTTTTCTTCTGTTGTCAATGCATAACTGATTGCTTCGCTCAATCCACTTCCTTCAAAGATTGTACGAATTTTACGAGTAGTTTCTTGTTCTTTTGACAAGCTTCCAGCAACCGTTTCTCCACTTGGAAGTGTAGATGGCAACTGGTCGTATCCATAAATACGAGCAACTTCTTCGATAATGTCTGCTTCGATTTGGATATCCCAGCGTCTTGGTGGTACGACTACGGAATAAACATGATCCTTTTCTTCATAGCTAAATCCAAGTGCTTCAAAAATCTCATTTACTTCTTTAACGACAAGAGATGTTCCTAAATATTGATTGATGCGTTCAAGTGAAATCTTCACTGATACGTCTTCTGCTTTAATCTCTGAACCTTTGACCGCACCTTGTAGAACTTCCCCACCTGCAAGAGAAACGATCATTGCTGCAGCAACCTCACTGGCTTCTCCAACAGTTGCATGGTTGATCCCTTTTTCAAAGCGTGCAGAAGATTCGCTACGCAAATTAAATTGTTTTGCTGTACGACGGATCGAAATTGGATCAAACAAAGCAGATTCCAGTGCCACTGTTGTTGTTTCATTCGTAATCTCTGAATCTAATCCACCCATGACACCAGCCAAAGCAACTGGTTCTTTGCCATTAGTGATGACAAGATTGTCAGTTGTCAATTCCCGAGATTCTCCATCTAACGTGACTAATGTCTCATTTTCTTTTGCATGACGGACAAGGATCTCATTTGATTTCAATTTGTCGTAGTCAAATGCATGTAGTGGTTGTCCGAATAAAAGCAAAATATAGTTCGTCACATCTACTACATTGTTGATTGGGCGGATGCCTTCATTCATCAAAAGATTTTGCAGCCATTGAGGACTTGGTTGGATGTTTACTCCTTCAATGATGCGGATTTGATAGGCAGGAACGACTTCTTTATCTTCAACTGTCACTTTGATTCTATCGCTAGCAAGTTGTGATGATTCTACTAATTTCTCGTCATCAAATGTAGGCGTCTGACGATAGATTGCCCCAACTTCATAAGCTACGCCACGCATTGACAATGCATCTGCACGATTTGGTGTGATAGACAATTCAATGATCGAATCATCCATATCTAAATAAGAAAAAACTGGATCGCCATTTACAGCTTCTTGTGGCATATAATAGATACCTTCAGCGTATTCTTTCGGTATAACACTGTCTGAATAGCCAATTTCTTGTAACGAGCAAATCATGCCATTTGATACTTGACCACGCATTTTCCCTTTTTTGATCTTCACATTTCCAGCAATCCGTGAGTTAGGAAGCGCAACGATTACTTTGATTCCGACCTTCACATTAGGCGCTCCGCAAACGATTTGAGACAGTTCGTCTTCACCAATATCGACTTGACAAATAGAAAGGTGATCAGAATCTGGATGTGGTACACATTCCTTGACTTCACCGACAACGATTTTTTTCAAGCCTTCTTCTGGAACCGTGATTCCCTCGACTTCGATTCCTGTTACAGACATTTTATCCGCTAATTCTTTTGGTGTTACATTCGATAAATCCACATAACGATTAAGCCATTTATATGAAACTAACATCTTCTTACTCCCCCTTGAACTGACTTAAGAAACGTAAGTCATTTTGATAGAAATTACGGATATCATTCACTCCATACCGCAACATAGCTACGCGGTCTGGTCCAAGGCCGAAAGCAAAGCCTGAATATTCTTCTGGATCGATTCCTGACATCTTCAACACATTCGGGTGCACCATGCCAGCTCCTAAAATCTCGATCCATCCAGTGTATTTACATACGTTACAACCGGCACCACCACATTTGAAACAACTGACATCTACTTCTACTGATGGCTCCGTAAATGGGAAATAACTTGGACGCAAACGGATTTCACGTTCTTCCCCAAACATTTTTTTCATTACGACTTCTAATGTTCCTTTAAGGTCGCCCATCGTGATGTTTTTATCAACAACTAGCCCTTCAATTTGATGGAACTGATGGCTGTGGGTCGCATCATCTGTATCTCTGCGGAAAACTTTTCCTGGCGAGATCATTCGTAGAGCACCCTTAGAGAAATCATGCTTTTCCATTGTTCGTGCTTGGACTGGTGAAGTATGTGTCCGAATCAATATCTCGTCTGAAATATAGAAAGTATCTTGCATGTCCCTTGCCGGATGGTCTTTTGGCAGGTTCATCCGTTCGAAATTGTAATGGTCAGACTCTACTTCGTAACCTTCTACGATCTGATACCCCATACCTACAAAAATATCTTCAATTTCTTCCATGATTTGCGTCACGATATGACGTGTACCATGCTTTACTTTTCTACCAGGCAATGTCACGTCTACTGTTTCTTTTGCCAAAGCTGCATTTAACGCTTCTTCTTCTAATACTTGTTTTTTTCGCTCTATTTCTTCTGTCAAAAGGTCTCGGATCTCATTTGCGAAACTTCCGACTTTTGGACGTTCTTCTGGACTTAGATCTTTCATCCCACGCAATACTTCTGTGATCGGTCCTTTTTTTCCTAACGTTTCAACACGTATTTGATTTAATTCTTTTAAATCTTGTGCCGCCGTGATTTTGACGATTGTTTCTTCTTTCAAGCTCTCTAATTGTGCTTGTAAAGACATGTGCTTGTTCCTCCTTTAAATTCCAAATACAAAACAAAAAGACCTCATTCCTGTTAAGGAACGAGGTCTTCGCGTTACCATCCTAATTTGCGGATAAATAAACTTACACCGCACTCTTACTTCGTTAACGACAGTTGCCGGTCTGATAATGATCAGACGAACTCGGAAAGTGAACTTCATTTTTCAAACACAGGACCTGTTTTCAGTCTGTGACAGATCTCCCTGAACTGGTTTAGCCAAACTACTCTTTTTCGTCATCGTTCTTTTACTTATTCGTATGGACTATAGTTTACAAGATTTTTTTTACAAAATCAACCGCATTCTTCCTCTGTGACCCATTTTTCGCTCCAAACTTGTATTTGACGCATTGCTTTTTGCAAGTCTGCTCCTTTTTCAGTCAAGAGATATTCTGAACGGCTTTTTTCACTACAGGCAATGTTTCGAGTGACTATTCCTTCTTTTTCTAATTCCTTCAAGCGTTCGACCAATACCCGATCACTAACCATCGGGATTTTTGCCGCAAGCTCGACAAAGCGTTGCGGACCATTTTCGAGTAGTACATCGATAATCAATCCGTTCCATTTTTTTCCTAAAATAGAGAACGTTTTTTCAAATTTAGGACACAAAACGAATTCTGTCTGTGTTAGCTCCATCATACTCACCTCTTCCCAGAGTATAGCATAATCCTTACAAAACATAAGTCAAGTTTGCTCAATTATAATTATTTATTAATGTTTATGATTCGTTTCACCCGAAGTAAAATTAGGAAAACATTTTCTACAGGTTTATTCAGTGCTTCTGTCATTGCTTGTTGGTAAAGTCTTAGCTGTCCTTGATATTTTTGGACGATCGCGTCTATTTCTGCTGGATCATCCGGATGTAAAATGAAATCTGTTTTAAAATCATAGATATGGAGATGATCTTTTTCTTCTAAGTATCCATCGACGATTCCGTGGATCAATAGCTCATCTTCCTGATTTGGATAGTCTTGAAATACTTCATCAGCAGAAAGCAGCATGGAAAAAGGTTGTTCCCGTTTTACGTTTTCTTTGTTGGCAATCAATTGTTGCCCAAGTTCTGTTTGAAAGAACCATATAATAGAAGAAACATCTACTTTTTTTGCGACCTTTTCGTCTATTAACCGTTTCTTTACTAATTCCTGCAACTTTTGATTGATGCTCTCTGTAGTTGGCATCTCTAATGGCAGCAATTGCAATAAAGCATGGGTAGCTGTTCCAACAGCAGCTGCCGACACTTGCCGATCTTTTTGTAAAAATTTTGGTTCTGCTAGTTGTTCTTGCGTATAACGGAATTGACGAGATGCTGCCTTTGTCTGACTACTTTCCAGAGTCAAACGTGATTCTTGTGTATCATCTGGATCTTCGAATAATCGTTTGATCTCAGATACAGATTGATAACTTGTGGTTTGCGAAGAAGCCTGATAAGGATATTCATAGGCTAGACGTTTTTGTAACGAATCTGCTAATACAGTTTCCTTTTCTTTCATCTGCTGATCTAAGTTAACCAGTTCTTTTTCAGCAAGCAACTGTCTTTGTTCAATGATTGTTTGCTGATTCATCCATGAAATAGAAAACTGTGCATTTGAATCTTGAAGGAGAGAAGTCGAAACTTCTTCCTCTAAGTATTTCTGCATTTCAGGATGACGGATCAATCCGTAACCAATCCAATTCATCAAGCTGCTTCTGCCCTTCAAACGTAGCGCAGGATCAAAAACCAACTCCTCATGATCAGCTGCTTCAGACCACGTTTGGATCATTTGCTCTTTATTTTTATAGGAACCGACAATGAAAAGCTTTTGTTCTGCCCGAGTCAATCCTACATACAATTTACGCATTTCTTCCGACAACAATTTGTTTTGCTTTGCCAATTTGATGGCTTGAAACGGTAACGTATCATATAACACCCGTGTTTCAGGATCCATATAGCGAATACCTGCTCCAAGTTTTTCTTCAAAAGCATACCGATTGCGCAAGTCTTGTAAGTTAAATTCTTTCGTCATATCTAACAAAAATACAACTGGAAATTCCAAGCCTTTACTTGCATGGATCGTCATTACGCGAACAGCATTATCTTCTATTGAAATGACTGGTTCTGCTAAGTCTTTATCTTTTTCTTGCATTTTTTCAATGAAACGCACGAACTGATATAATCCTCTGAAAGAACTTTGCTCGTATGCTTTGGCACGATCGACCAATGCATAAAGATTGGCTTGTCTCTGTGCTCCTGCTGGCAAACCGACCACATACTCTAGATATCCCGTCTCATAATAGATATCCCATAGCAAGTCAGTGATCGAAGAACGGCGAGCAAGTTCTCGCCAATGATCTAGTTGTTTGCCAAAATGTTCCAGCTTAGCCGCTAATTCATCTTCGTTTGATGCTTGATAAGCAAGCACAGCATCATAGTAAGTATGTGCACGGTCGGCTAATCGGATGCTGGCTAATTCTGGTTCAATCAAACCCACGACTGGCGAACGCAATACAGCCGCAAGCGGAATATCTTGATAGGGGTTGTCAATTAATTGTAGCAGCGAGATCATCGTGCGAATTTCTGTCGCTTGAAAATAATTTTGAGCATCATTCATCTCCAAAGGAATATCCAATGTTTTGAAAATCTCTAAAATCGTTAAGTTGTTCTTCTTTGTAGGTGTCAAGAGAACAATGTCTTTGTACTCTATCGGACGACTTTTCTTTGATTTTTTATCATAAATCATAAAGGAGGAATCAATTAATTGACGAATTTTTAGTCCTGTCATAAAAAGTTCGCCTTCTGTTTTGTCTTCCAGTATATCGTCCGTCGGAATCTCGATCTCTGATTCTTCCTGTTCTTTTTCATAGATCATGATTTCTGGCTCAAACTGTTCATTCTCCGGAAAGTCTGAGAATCCCTGTATGAGTTTGGCTGCTTCGTCATAATTGATTTGACCTACTGCTGGATCCATTAGTTGTTCAAAAATAAGATTCGTAAAAGAAAGGACTTCTTTTCTAGAGCGGAAGTTCTCAGCCAAAACGATCCGACGTCCGCCTTCTTTCTTTGAAAAATTCTCGTATTTCCCGATAAATAAACTAGGATCTGCTAAACGGAAAGAATAAATGGATTGTTTGACATCCCCAACCATAAACATATTTCCTTTTGTATCGTCAGGTTCTCTTAGCCAGTATAAAATGGCTTCTTGTAATTGGTTCACGTCTTGATATTCATCTACCATTACTTCTTTGAATTTTTTTCGATAATGTTTTGAAGCTTCACTTGGCAGCCATGCATCTTTCGTTTTTTCTGTGAGAATCTGCAACGCTAGATGTTCCAGATCATTGAAATCCAACACACCTTTTTCCCGTTTACGCATACTGAAACCGTCCATAAAGCTTTGCGTGACTTTTGTCATTTCTTCGACTAACGGTAGTGCTTTTTCCGTTAATTCTTCTATTTGGCTTGGTGAAACAGGAAAGTAACTTTTACTTATCTGCTGAATCAATTTTTTTGCTTTATCCCTCATGCCCTTGACTTCATTGGATATTTCTTTCAATTCTGCTTTACGACTGCTCTTAAAAGTTGAAAAAGTCAGTTGTTCCAAACTAGCATAAGCTTCTTCTAACCGATCTTGCGAGAAAGCTTCATAGATATTTTTGATCTGCTGTTGTTCTCCGGCCACTTGCTCATGCATTTTTTCTAATTCTTCACCTTGTGCTAACTGAGTCATCTGTTCATATAATTGTACACATTGGTATATATCTGCCAAAACTAAAGGACGGATTTGTTCTTGATATAATCGAGATTTCGCTAGCCCCTCAGTCAAACGATAATTATCGCTTAACTGTTCTAGCCATTTTTGGGGGTCAGGGTTGGCACGGGCAAACTCATAAAGAGAAAACACCAGATTCGTCAAGCCGTCATCTGAACGATCATTAGAAAAGTTCATTGTTAATTGGAAAAATCGTTCATCATTTTCTGCGTAAAGTGCTTCTCTCAGCTCGTCCCACACATCCTCCTTCATCAAGATCGTTTCTGTTTCATCTGTTAACATGCGAAAGACCGGATCAATATCAATTAAGTAATAATAACGTCGAATAACTGTTAGACAAAAAGCATGTAAGGTTGAGATATTCGCTGTGGGCAATAAAACTAACTGCTTAGTAAAATGCTGTCTTCGTACAGGGTCGCTTTCGCTGTTGACCGCTTCTTGTAATGCCTCTTGAATTCTTTCTTTCATTTCTCTTGCGGCTGCTTCAGTAAATGTCACAATCAGTAATTCATCGATATCAAAACCCATTTTTAATTTTTCAATCACTCTTCGAACAAGCACTGTAGTTTTACCTGATCCGGCAGACGCAGAGACTAACAAATTATCTCCTTGATCGAAAATCGCCTGCCACTGATCATCTGTAAATCGTTCATTTTGCGGTTTTAAAGGAATTTGATTCACTCTTCTTCACTCCTTTTCAATATTCTGCGCAGTGCTTCTTCCTTATCTATTTTCTCCAGACGGTGGTAATTATTTTCTTTCAGCATCACATCAAACGTACAGATGCTTCTGAATGGACAAAATTCGCAGGCAATTCGCTGTTTATCTTTATAAGCTGGGTTCAGTTTGATTTCTCCGGAAGTGATTGCATCTCCAGCTAACCGCATATTTTCCCGATTATGCGCCATGAATAGTTGCAGTTCTTCTTCCGTGAAAAATTTATCTTTGCTGAAACTACCTTTTTGGTATTCATCTTTCGCATTTTTTTTCACTGGATAGATCAGTGATTGTTCTTTTGTTTCCAGTGAATGATCTAGTACTTCTAAAAGAGCGGGATCATCGACAAAAACGCCATCATAACTAAATTTTTTCAATGTATTCTTCTCTACATCATCTGTCTCTGTCAATACAGGATTATGAACATGTAAATAATAAGAGCCTGCTGGTTTAACAGCCGCCTTTCCAGTCAAACGTACCGCATCCATCAATGCTACGTCCAGATACGTCAATAATTGCATAGCCATGCCATAATAAGCTTCTGTGACATCAAATGAACGTCCACTAGATTTGTAATCAATAACGCTTAACCAAGTGTCTTCTTGTTCAGAAGCTACATCAATCCGATCGATTTTTCCTCGAACGTGGAGTTTACCACCATTACTCAACGGTAATTCCAGACCTGTGATACCTTTTGCTCCAGCAATCTGACCAAATAAAATCTCCGTCTGTAGAGGATGCATGCCCGTATTTTTGCTCTGTTTGTGCAAAGCCCATGCCACTTTTTGGATCGTCTGTCCTAATTGATAGCGGATATAGTTCATTCTTGCAGAACTATCCAATATCTCAAACCGAAGTTCTCCGAACACTTCTTGCAGCACTTTTTCAGTGAAGTCTTTACGCTGCGCATCGGTCATATTCACTAAGGATAATTGGTTTGAAAACAGTAGCTTGAAGAAACGATCCAATGATTCATGATAAAAATCACCTGTTGCTGCTGGAGTCAGACCATAAACAGTTCGTTCTTTCAATTTCAAACCAAATTGCATGAAGTATTTGTATTCACAATTATAAAAATTCTCCATACGTGAAATCGAAGTATAAATTTCTTTTCCATAAAGCTCTTCCGCCATTTTTTCTGGCATCGAAACAGGCACATTCAAATGTTCCTGACTTTCAAAGATTTGTAAAGCAAAATTGCGCCATGAGGAATTCAGTACTAATTCTTTGAGCTTTTGCCAATGCTTTGGTACAGGTTTCTTTTCATCTAAAGCTAATCGATAAATCCTATTGACTGTATTGATTCCGCTTCTGTAAGTTCCTACATAACAATCAGGATCGCTTTCGATCGTCAAATGCTCTTTTCTCTCGACGGGAACTGATAAATATTCTGTGATTCTGCGCAAATAAGGAGACATCTTCAGTGAACCATCTGTGTCATAGCTTTGTGCATAGCTAAGATATAATCGATCCGTTCCGGAAAGAAAAACAAGGTAGGCTTGGAAAGGCTCAAAAGAGATACTTTCTTTGGATGGGTCGAATAAAAACTGTCCATCTGGCAAAGCTTGATTTAATACTTCTCGTTCTTCACTGGACAACAATCCTTTTGTTTCTTTACGGTCTGGAAACACTTGATCATTCAAACCTAATGCAAAAGTGACGGCAGCTTGATTCGGTCGAACTAATTCCAAACGGTTGATTCGCACTTGGTCGATTGCGGTAGGGATTTTACCATAACTTAGATTTTCTAGACCACTCGTAATGATTTCTTGGAACAGTGACCAGTCAAAAGCCGATTCACCATAAATGACTACATATTCATCCAGCAGATCAATCAGCGCTCCCCATGTCTGCTCATGGTTTCTTGCCGCTTCTAAGTTTCCTCTATCTACTTCCTGATTACGCCAAAACAATAATTGTTGCTGTACACCACTTTGGATCAAAAATTGATAAAAAACATTTGCGGCCACTTGTCCTGTTTTGCTTTTCTTTATTTTTTTAAAAAATGCAGGTATAGATTTCTGAAATAATCGTCTAATCGTATTTGACTGTTCTTCCAGATGCTGTACGTCTTCAATCTGCTCTGCTTCAAAATCATACGCTACAAACTGCCAATCTTTTTCACGCGTCCAGTAAGTGCCTTGATAATTATAAGCAAGTGCGACATTTTCTGTGATGTCCAATTTTTTCCTGAATTCATCTCGTTCTTGTTTCCATTCATCCAGTTCGGTTTCTGTTTCCATCGATAGGAACAATTCCGTCTTGAAAAAACGCATAATATCACTTAATCGATAAGAATAACGGTCAAGAGCGAACAGACTGTTGATCCATTCAATCAGCGGATGATTTTCCATCATTTGTTCTTCATCGATATAAAAAGGAATCGCCATTTCTTGAAAGATTGGTCGAAGAATATTTCCATATAAGGACATATTTTTTGTCAGTACTTGGATATCACGATAACGGTAGTTTTCTTCACTGACTAGCCGTCTGATTTCAACGGCTAACTGTCGGACTTCCTCAGTTGGATTTTCAGCTTCCCACAAATGGAGAGCCTCTTGTTCCCCTAATTTGCGGACGGTTGCTTTCTTTTGGCTAGAAGTCTCTTCCCACATCGTTTGCAGCAACTGCAGCGCTGTCGGACGATTCTGCTCTGGCGCAAAACGATCTACTAATATAGGGACTTTCCGTTCTCTCGCACTTTGAAAAAGACGGAAATAAAGCTTTCCAGTCTCATGAAAGAGCGTAAGTACTTCTGGAAGATCCGCTGTATAAGGACGATCCAACAATAAATCGACAACTAATTGCCCCTTTTCCATCATTGCCTGCAGTAATTGATACTCTTGCCCATTGATTCGGGAAAAACCGCTGACGATAAATTTGACGTTGGTGAAATCTTGTGTCTGCATATAATTTGCTAGTATAGCCAGTGCATCTTCATTTGATAGGGCACGTTCGGTCAATTCGCTGTCATAAGCTGAAAAAATCAGCTTCAAGTCTTTCATTTTAAGTTGCTGGTCTTCTGCATTCGGTGAATCACCAAATAAAAGCATCAAGTCTTCCGGTTGAATATTCCCTATGCGCAATTCACTATAGAGTTCTTGCAATTGGCGAATAAATCCTCTTTTATTGATTTCTCCGCGAAAGATCGTTAATTCTTCCTCATGTTTTTCTAAAATCTGTCGCAAGATCATCGCAGATCCGGATTCTGATAACTCATTTCCTGTAAGAAGGGTTGTCTGTTGCAGCAAATACCAAGCCAGACGGTAAAAACTGAATACTTGAACATTTGTTGTGCTGAAAGCTTTTTTCCCGCTTCTTCTTCGCATCTCCGCTAAAATTTCTTGTTCCTGTTCGAATTTGCTGTAATTGGGAACAAGAAAAAATACTTGGTTGCTTGCATCCTGGTCGAGCCAAGCTGACGCTTCGTCGATCAAGACTTGACGGTGATCTTTTTTCCCGTTTCCAAGAATAAATTGTAAAGACATGCTTTTCCTCCTTCAACACATGATACGGTGCTTCTTTATTATATCAAAAAATACTGAACATTTGTTCTATATTCTTCAAATTATATACTTTTATGGTTCTGATATTTCTATCTTTTTTGAGTATACGCAAAAAGACAGGAATCGCTACAAATAAGCAATTCCTGTCTTTTCGTGAGTTGATTAATGGATAGATCCCATTAGTTTTTTGATTGGTTCTTTCACAGTAAATAGCAAGATACCACCAACGATTGCTACTGCACCGATAATACCGAAGTAGGCAGATTCTGTTCCCGGTGTGTAGAAGCGTGCAATTTGTGCATTGATTGCTTGTGAAGAAGCATCAGCTAAGAACCAAATAGCGATTGTTTGTGATTCAAATGCTCGTGGTGCTAATTTCGTTGTTACAGACAAACCAACTGGTGAAAGACACAATTCAGCAATAACCACGATGAAGAAACTTCCTAACAACCACAATGGACTTACTTTTCCACTTGTCCCATAAAGCATACCTGGCAACATCAATAGTAAGTATGATAATCCTGCAAACAAAAGACCAAGAGAGAATTTCACTACTGTAGATGGTTGGCGTTTGCCAAGTTTTGTCCACATCGTTACGAATACCGGTGTCAAAATAAAGATGAAAATCGGATTCAATGATTGATACCAGCTTGCTTGGATCGTCACACCAAATAGTGTAGATTGCGTACGTTCACTAGCAAATAAAGCTAAGATAGATGAACCTTGTTCTTGTAATGACCAGAAAATGATTGCTGCAAGGAATAATGGGATATACGCCCATACTCTTGGTTTTTCTTCAGCAGTTACATCTTTTGAAGTCAACATTTTGATAAAGTAATACAACGGTAAGATAATCCCCAATACACTGATTGTATTGACAAAAAAGTCGATTGTCAGATGACCAGTTAATTGTGCCCCACCGAATACTGCAGCGATAACAACAAGTGCGATGATCAAGTTACGGATGAATCCTTTACGTTCTTCAGTTGTCAAAGGATTCGGCGGTGTAGTACCCACTCCGTCTAATGTCTTGCGTCCTTGGATAATGTATTGTAATAATCCAAAGAACATCCCAATAGCAGCTAAAGAGAACCCTAAATGGTAGTTATATTCTTGACCGATTGTCCCAACGATTAGTGGTGCTAATAATGCTCCTAAGTTGACACCCATGTAAAAAATCGAAAATCCTGCATCTCTTCGCAAATCAGTCTTTGAATAAAGATGTCCGACCATGCCAGAAACGTTTGGTTTCAAAAAGGCGGTTCCGATAATAATCAATGCCATTGAAACAAATAATGTACTTACACCAAATGGTAAAGCCAAGACGATGTGTCCAAGCATAATGAAGACTCCACCAAAGAATACAGTGCGTTTTGCTCCTAACACTCGGTCAGATACCCATCCGCCGACGATACTAGACATGTAGATCAGCGATCCGTATATCGACATGATAGCTAATGCTGTTGCTCGTGGTAATCCAAGTCCCCCGTTGGCAACTGTATCGTACATATAATAGATAAGTAATGCACGCATACCATAATAACTAAATCGTTCCCACATCTCAGTGAAGAACAAAGTTGACAATCCCTTCGGCTGCCCGAAGAAGCCCTTGTCTTGCTGTTTTTCCATAATCTATACCCCAATTCTTTAAATTTTCAGAAAATATTATACATCTTTACCGAAAAATTTAACTAAAAAACTTATTTAAGAAATATAAACTAATTTTCTATAAAAACAAGTAATTTTTAATGGCAATATCATAAAAAAAAGAAGATAGAGATTTAATAATTATATATCAGCTGTTTTTTTCGAATAAGCAAAAATTCCTAAAACACAGCAATGAAAGCGATAACCAAGAAAATCCTTTTCTAACGATTTCCCTTATTAAAATTGTTTTTTGAACTTCGCTTATTTTTTGTGAGCATATCTGTTTACTTACTTTTTGTAAGATGATATACTTCATTTCGTAATCAATTAAAAAAATGCAAAACGCAAATCAAAGGAGAAATTTTATTATGACAACTTTTACTGACACTTTAAAAAATCGCCGTTCAATCTATCATCTATATAAATTGAGTTAAATTGTATTCGTTTTTC
>NZ_KV815598.1:0-1024 GCF_001814285.1 Enterococcus sp. HMSC076E04
ACCCGTGGTGCTAGTTAATTTTAATATCCTAAAGAATATCTCAAAGTTCCTTCAAAACGTCGTTGTGCTCGACTTAATAGAACACTGTAAGCCAGTAATATGCTTTCAAATCTACTCTCTAGCCCTTTAACAGAACGTGAGTTGAAATTTTGACAACCTAATTTTTCTAAGGAAGAACAAACAGTCTCAACTGTTTTTCTTTGTTTTCCAAGTAAGCTGTGGTCTAGTTTTTCTGATTTATCCATGTTTTTACGTGGCGGAACGGATATAGTAATGCCCTTAAGGGCAAACTTTTCATGGATTTTATGGCTAATATATCCTTTGTCCCCTAGGATATTGGGAAGATTCGCTTCTTCCGATAAAGTCTCTAACACTTTCACGTCATGGACACCTGGATTCGTGATTGAGTAAGTAATCGGAAAGCCAGTCTTAGTAACGATCATATGAATTTTAAGACCATAAAAATAAGATTTTTTTGTTGAGTTATAGCCAACTTTGGCTATTTGATTCAATAGTTTTGCTTGTCTATTTCTGACTGGTTTACATAATGGACTAGGAAAACTATCTATAATTCCGACTAGTTCACCTTTGGTGAGCTTCTTGATGAAAAAGTATCGAATAATCTTGATAGTGTAAGCTAAGTTTGAACTTAAGCGAGTGAATCGACTCCTACTAGGAAAGTCACCATTAGGAAATAAGACGGAACAAACCGCTCTATACGTGGCTCTTTGGCTAGTATAGCCATTAATTATGCCCCATATAATACAAGCAATAATCACTGTATCGCGTTGCTTCAGTTGATCAGTATTTCTTCGGTTTTTAATCTTATCTGGTACACAATTATGGTATATGTTAGAAACAGTTCTCATAATTTCCTTGAATGTTATAAAAGTATCTGTATAATGTTCAGTATATTTTGATGAACGCATATGTAGTCCTCATTTCTTGGGAGTTTTGAGACTACTATATGCGTTTTTTTGTTGATTTACCAACATGTTTAGACATTTTCCTCTAGGAAAAAATT
>NZ_KV815599.1:0-83573 GCF_001814285.1 Enterococcus sp. HMSC076E04
GAAAAACGAATACAATTTAACTCAATTTATATAGTAATAAAAATACTTTTAATGCCCAATAGGGAGACCCAGGTGCGTTATAACCTTCTGCCATCACAAGGTTCTCATAATGATACCCAATGGATAGCCGTCCGTCATAAGTAAAGATATCGTGTGTCATCCACTGCTTCATATGGTTGGAAAGAAGCGTCTTTATCTGACCCCAAGGGATTGCTTCCGCTTCTGCAAAAATCAATGCAGAAAAAAAAGCACCTTGTGCAAATCGATAGATGAGACTTCGTCCATAAGGTAACGCTTCTCCATCGGAATCGAAATAATAAATATAGTCCTTCGTAAACTCTTTTGCACGATCGATGAATTTTTCTGACCATTCAGGAAAGTCATCTTTCATTAATTTGGCAAAAATCAATCCATAATAATGAAAAGCAAAAGGAACATAGTAATCTTTTTGCGAAGATTTACCGTCGATATACCAGCCTTTTCCTACATACATCGTGTCAATAAAGCGTAATTCTGCTTCCATTTTTTCTTTATCTAATGATTCACCACAATGTTTTAAAGCGATTCGGATCAAAATTTTGAAAAATGTCCAATTATTTTTAGGTATTTTTTTATCTAAGGCTTGTTTTAGCCAATGAATCAACTGTTGTTTGGAAGTGCCTGACAGTTCATCAAAGAAATAGTTTCGATTCAATAACAGATTCAAAGATAACGCTGCCATTTCTACGATATATTGATCATAATCGTTAATATCTCCCCAATAAAATGAATCTTTTGGATTCATCCCTTTCAAGATTTTCTTTCGATAGATGTCTTTCAACTCATCTTTCGTCCCATTATTCATCCAATAAGGTGCCAGTCCCCATAATGGACGAATAAATGCCTCCATCTCTGCTCTCTTCTCGTCATAAACAGCGCCGCTACTCCCTAGACGTACTCCTGGTTTTTCACTATTGAATAGTCCCTGTTTTAAAGGCAGAATCATCTCCTCTAGTGCTTCTTCGAAATCGCGCCGCGTCAAAAATAGATTTTGTTTTAACTGATTCATGACAACCCTCCGAATTCTTTTTCTTTAGGATACCATGGTAGAAAATCGGTTTCAGGAGAGACTTCTGAGTGAGATGAAAATAAAATGAGTGAGAAAGCAGGATAATCAAAACTTAATATGTTAGCACACTTAGTATTGTTTTCTCTTGGAAGCATTTCTTGTGATTTCTTCTTTTTACTTACTCTATCTAAAATGAAAGAAATCTAATATACCTTTGAGCCATTTCCAGTAAACAATATTTACCCCATGATTTGTTAATTCGTCCACCCTAAACAGGACGGAACGGTTAGGTTATAAAAAAGCATCCACTGGATCATATAAATAAGAATCTCAGCATACATCTAAATAAAATGAACGCTAAGATCCCCTTTTAAATAGGCTTATTCACTTGTTTCTTCCAGCACTTTTGGACTATCTAACTTTTCAGAAACATGTTCCATTCTTCTCAATAAATAGATTTTCCGGATATTTAATATTATCGTCTTAATGACTGCATAGACAGGTATACAAATCAGCATGCCTAATATTCCTGCGACACTTCCTGCTCCAATCAATACCAAGATGATCGTCAGTGGATGGATATTCATTGATTTCCCAAACAACAACGGCTTGATCAAATTTCCATCTAATTGTTGGATCACTAGAATCGACAACGCCATGTACAAAGCTTGAAATGGAGAGATAAACAAACCGACAATGATTGCTGGTACTGCTCCAATAAAAGGGCCGACATATGGGATAATATTCGTGATGCCGCAAATGACCGCAAGCAATAAGCTATAAGGCTGATTGAATATTCTCATTGCCAAAAAGCTCATCACACCAATAATCAAAGCATCTAAGATCGTACTGCTGATATAGGCAGACAATGTTTCATTTAATTCTTTCACTGTTTGGCGCAACTCTTTACGAATCGCTTTCGGAAAAAAATGAGACAACGCATCAATAAATTTGTGTCCATCCTTAAACATAAACAGCAAGATAAATGGAACGGTAAATAACAAAATAAAAAATTGCATCATGAATGAAATGATTTTAGTGACACTTGCAGATAAGCTGACCAATATGATATTGAACAAATTACTGAGAGATAAATTCGCTGATGCTAATTGTTCTTCCAAATTGAAATTTTTAAACTCTTCTCGCTGCGCCAATTCATTTAACCATTTGCTTGTTTCATCTGCATAGATTGGCAGGCTCTGAGTCAATTGAATCGTCTGCTCCACTAACTGAGGCACTACATTCATGACAGTCAAAACAACTAAAATGATCACGACCAAAAATGTCAATAAAAAACCGAACACTCTCGGAATCCGATGCTTTTCGAGAAAAACAACGATTGGATCGAACATATAATAGATAAAACCAGCCACAAGCAACGGCAAAAAAATAGCCGAAAGCATTTTCAATATTGGACTAAAAATATTCGGCATTTGTAAAATAAAATACACGCCGACGATCGTGAGTACTAGCTCCACTGTCCAGAAAAATAATTTTGATTGTTTAAAACGTGATTGCATACCTCTCCTCCAAATTCCTTTGATACTTCTATTTTATCATTTAACAAAGAATTACGCGCTGAGATTTTCATTTGCTTAAAAAAAACAAAATAAAAAAGGAAAGGTATTATACTGATCAGAAGAGTACTTCAACAAAAACACGATCCACCCAAAATAAAAATCGTTTTGGGCAGATCGTTTATTGCGCAATACTGACTAAATGCAGCTTTGTGATATTTTTGTGCACGGACAATTCCTCGATCACATCGGCATAAGTGAGTCCTTTAGGAAGATCGATCGTATATATATTTTTATATACACGATAGTCATCAACGAATTTCACATCAAAATTCACATCTTCGATCACGATATTTTTCTCTTCAAAATAATCGGTAAGAAAATCTTTGGTTTCTTTTCTATGGATAAATTGGATTTCTAACTTTTTAGTCGTAGGTACATGGATCACGCGTTTCACTACTGTGAGTGCAATAGCAATCCCGATAAAACTGATGATCGCAATGGAATAGTAACCCATGCCGATGGCGATCCCTAATCCGGCAATAGCCCATAAAGAAGCGGCAGTCGTAAGTCCCGTCACTGATTGTTTCGTGACGATGATCGTTCCAGCACCTAAGAAACCGACGCCACTCACTACTTGAGCAATCAGCCTTGCTTCATCTGAACGGATCGTTCCAGCAAGCTGTGGATACGCTAAAGCATCTCTTAATGCTCCACTAGCGATCTCGACTTGGATCAATGCAATGATACATGCTCCCATACAAACTAAAATATGTGTACGCATCCCTGCTGGGCGATTTTTATATTGTCGCTCAAAGCCAATTGCTCCGCCAAATAGCATAGCGATCCCTAAACGTAAAATAATCTCTGGAATTGTCAATACCATATCATTCATCTAAACACCCTCCTGTCCAATATATCATGTCTGAAAGGAGCAGACAAAAAAAGTGCAATTTTTACCTCTTACGAAAAAGAGCGTGGGACAAAAGTAAAGAAAAACTTTTGTCTCACGCTCTAAACATGTGTAAACGGCAGAAGCAGAAGCAACTCCTTCGGAAATAAGCTGAAATTCACAAAGATTTGAAAAGCAATTTTCGTGAATTACCTCTTATTTCTTGGAGTTAAACGCTTCTGTCCCAGCCTCTTTTGTAAATTACAATTTACTTGCTGCTTCTTCATCGATGATCACAACGACATTGTCGTGGTTTTGCAATACACTTGCTGGTAAATGATTCGTTACAGGTCCTTCAATCATCCCTTTGATTGCATCAGCTTTGCTTTCGCCAAACGCCATCAAGACGATTTCTTTACTTTTCATGATCGAGCCAATTCCCATTGAAACAGCTTTTGTTGGTACATCTTCTGCTTTATCAAAGAATCGTTTGTTTGCATTGATCGTTGATTCTGTCAAATCAACTACTGAAGTTGTTCCGTCAAATGAAGCACCAGGTTCATTGAAACCGATATGTCCATTTTGCCCGATTCCTAAAATTTGGATATCGATTGGATGAGCATCGATGATTTGATCATACTTTTTGCATGCTGCTTCCAGATCTTCTGCTTTCCCATCTGGCACAAATGTTTCTTTGAATGGTTTTTTATCAAATAATTGGACATCCATGAAATGGCGGTAGCTTTGTTCATCTGAACCACCTAGTCCAACGTACTCATCTAAGTTTACAGAAGTCATTTCACTGAAATCCAAATCGCTTGAAGTCATTTCTTTATATAAAGTAACTGGTGTGCTTCCTGTTGCCAATCCTAAGACTTTTGCACCTTTGTTCATACCTTCTTTGATGATTTCAAATGCTTTTTTTCCGCCTTTTTCAGCGTTTTTTACACGAATGATTTCCATAGTGATTGCTCCTTTGTGTTTTGGTATAGCCCAATTATAACATTCTTTTTTTCTTTTTACAATAATCAGTATAGACCAAATTCTATTTTTTTCATTTTCTTGACAACAAAAGGGCATCCGTGTTAGGTTTCATAAGATGGTTCAATCAAACAATCCATGTTGCATGAAAACCAAGCACTTGATTCACTGTGGACGCTTTATGTCTACAGTTTTTTTATGAAAAAGGAGTTATTATGAGTATACTGACATTAAACAACATCACCCAGCAGTTCGGCGATAAAATCCTCTATGAAGGAGTCGATCTGCAATTAAACGCTGGCGAACATCTTGGGCTGATCGGACAAAACGGAGCCGGCAAAAGTACATTGATTAAAATCATCACTGGTGAGATCCTGCCAGATGACGGACAGATCCATTGGCAAAAAAATATTCATAAAGGTTACCTCGATCAATATGTAGAAGTCGATGAAACATTAACGATCGAAGAATTTCTAAAAACTGCGTACGCAAAAGAATACGAAAAGGAAGAAAAAATTGCTTTTCTTTACCAAACATATAGCGAGACCTTCGATGATTCCTTGCTGGAAAAAGCTGGGAAACTCCAAACGGAATTAGACCAAGGAGTGTTTTATCAAATCGACACCTTAGTTGCTGAGATGAGCAGCGGGTTGGGAATCGATGTCTTAGGTTTAGATTCACTGTTGAAAAATCTAAGTGGTGGACAACGATCAAAGGTGATTTTAGCAAAACTACTTTTAGAAAACCCAGATGTTCTGATCTTAGATGAACCAACCAATCACTTAGATGATCAGCATATCCAATGGCTGACGCAGTTTCTTCAGGATTTTGACGGTGCGTATATCGTGATTTCCCATGACCAAGAATTTCTTGATCAGATCACCACCCATATCGCAGACATCGAGTTTGGAAAGATTACTAAGTATACTGGCCATCTAAAACAAGCATTAAAACAAAAGGAACAAAATCGCGAAAGCTATTTGCGCCAATATCATGCTCAACAAAAACAAATCGAAAAGACCGAAGCTTATATTCGGAAATACAAAGCCGGTTCCCGATCAACGATGGCAAAAAGCCGACAAAAACAATTAGATAAAATCGAACGGCTGACACCTCCCGCTTCAGCAAGTAAAGCTGTCTTTGATTTTCCATTCTCTCCTATTGTCACGACGTTGGCAGTGGAAACAACTGATTTAGTCATCGGCTATGATCGACCGCTACTTGCACCCATCAATTTGACCATCCGGTTTGGTGAAAATATTGCCATTCGAGGCTTCAACGGGATTGGGAAATCTACTTTGTTAAAAACATTGATTGGTGAGATCGAAAAAATAAGTGGCGATTTCCACTTCCCAGATAACACAAAAATCAATTACTTTTCACAAGATCTGTACTGGGAAAATCCATTAGAAACACCACTACAATACTTAAGTAGTCAATTTCCAAAAGCAACTATCAAAGAATTACGTCGCCAATTAGCTAAAGCTGGACTAGTCAATCAATTAGCAAGCGAACCTCTCACTACATTAAGTGGTGGAGAACAAACCAAGGTGAAACTTGCACAGTTGACAATGAACCAAGGTAATTTACTGATTCTCGATGAACCGACGAACCATATTGATCAAGAAACGAAAGAAAGCTTACAAGATGGCATTCAGAAATTTCCAGGAACGGTGATCATCGTCTCTCATGAACAAGAATTTTATCAAGATCTTGTTCAACGAGTTATTGAGATCGAGCCAAAATAATGAGACAAAAAGACAAAAAAACTGATGATAGCATGATCATCAGTTTTTTTGTTGTTCAGTTTTCTTTTTTCTCTCGAAAAACAACGAATTGAAAGAAAAACGCACATCCCTGAAAAACAAGTCCGCTAACCGTTACACCTAACCAACCATACTGCTGCCACATGGTCGTCCCTAGCAATGAACCAGCCGCACCTCCAATAAAGTACATAAACATAAATACAGTATTATTTCGGTTGCTTGCTGCTTCACCTAGTCCTTGTACTCGTGTTTGATTGGCGACTTGACCAAATTGATTCCCGACGTCTAATAAAATAATAGCTAAAAGCAAAATGGCCAAATGGCTTCCGCCAACCAATAAAGCAATAAAACTTATTGTTTGCATAACAAGTCCCATATATACAATTTTTCTTTCAGAATAAGAATCTGCCAGTCGTCCCACGATAGGTGCAGCGACTGCTCCAGACAACCCAAAAATCGCTAATATCCCTGCTTCAAAAGTCCCCCAATTGTAAGCGGGACTGCTGATATAAAAAATCAACGTAGACCAAAAGATCGAAAATGTGCCA
This sequence comes from Enterococcus sp. HMSC076E04, assembly GCF_001814285.1. Lineage (NCBI taxonomy): Bacteria > Bacillati > Bacillota > Bacilli > Lactobacillales > Enterococcaceae > Enterococcus > Enterococcus sp. HMSC076E04. The sequence continues at coordinate 6,753 of NZ_KV815599.1, forward strand.
AACATAAAAAATCCGCTGACTGCCGCTTCTCTTAATAAACGTTGAGAGGCAACTAAATGCGGCAAACTTTTGAGTGAATCAAGGTATGAAACAGATGTACTACTTTGCTGGACAGAACGCGGCATCTTCCAGTAAAGCAGAAGTGTAAGAATCCCGACGGCACATAAAGCAAATAAATAGATCATCCGCCAAGAAAAAAGACTGGCAACAATACCAGATACCGTCCGAGAAAGCAAAATCCCCAAGAGTAAACCGCTAAGCAATGTTCCCATGACTTTTCCTCTTGCTTTTGGTCCCGCTAGTACCGCACCGTAAGGAATGATGATTTGCGGCACGATCGAAAGTAATCCTATTAAAAAAGAAGCGCATGCAAATAACGTAAACGAAGGCGCAAAAAAAGCGGCCAACAGCGAGATAGCAGATAACGCTGCCATTCGTATAATTAATTTTGGACGATCCACCACGTCCCCTAAAGGAACTAAAAACAGTAGCCCTAGTGCATAGCCTAACTGGGTCAGCATTGTCAATATCCCGACTGCACTTGTGCTAACAGATAAACTAGCTGCTACTTTTGTTCCAATCGGCTGGATATAATACATATTAGCAACAACGACGCCGCAAGTGATTGATAATAATAAAATAAGCGATGTTGTTAAAGATGTTTTTTCTTTACTCTCCATTGATTTCCCCCATTTCCTATCTTAGTTTACAACTTATGGAAAAGATTGGAAATAGAAAAATACAACTATTCGCCATACTTATTATTTTTGTCTTTGTTTTCCTTGTTTTTTCTTACGATCTTTATAAATGAAGACAACTAACCCTACTAACACAGTAACACTTGCAACCAACGTGACTGCAGTTTTGTTATATCCGTGAAACAGAGCTTCTCCACCACACGCATACAACACAGATGAAGGGATGACTCCAATCACGATCGACATTACGATTTGCTGAAGAGGCAGTTTCATCGCATCTGCAGCAAAATTGACCATAGAAGATGGGATCACCGGTATCATGTAACCTAACATTACGCCTATTTTTGGATGTCTCATTTGCCGAATGGATCGCACCCAATGATTTTTTTCAGTTTTCTTGTCTAAAAACTTCAATCGATGCATCAAAAACACAGCGGAGATATTGCCCAGAGCATTCCCTAAAACATTGATACCTGCCCCAATGAACGGACCAAAGCTCAATCCGGCAATGACACCAATAACCGAAGTAGGGATACCGGGAACAGCACACATCACTGCCGTTAATACGACTAAAAGAAGCCCTGCGAAAAATCCGTGAGAACGGATATGAGCCAGTAGCTGTGCTTTACTTGCTTTCGGGTTCAAAAATAATTGTATATCTGTCTGGTATTCCAAATACAACCGATAGCCCACCATCAGTATCAGAACGATTCCCAACGTGATCAAAATCAATCGGATTTTTTTCTTTTTCATATTACCTCCTGAAAAAAACTATATTCATTAAATAATAGTTTAACATAAAAACAAAAAAGCACCGAAATCCAAGATAGGATCTCAGTGCTTTTAAATAGTTAAAAAATTATTTAACAGTTACAGATGCGCCAACTTCTTCAAGTTTAGCTTTCAATTCGTCAGCTTCTTCTTTAGATACGCCTTCTTTAACTGGTGCAGGAGCGCCATCAACTACAGCTTTAGCTTCTTTCAAGCCTAAGCCAGTTGCTTCACGAACTGCTTTGATAACTTTAACTTTTTGGTCTCCAGCTGCAGTTAATTCTACAGTGAATTCTGTTTGTTCTTCAGCAGCAGCAGCGCCACCAGCAGCAGCTACAGCTACAGGAGCAGCAGCAGATACGCCAAATTCTTCTTCAATAGCTTTAACTAGGTCGTTAAGTTCTAGGATAGTTGCTTCTTTTAACTCAGCAACGATGTTTTCAATGTTCAATGCCATTATAATTTCCTCCGTTTAAATGTTCTTTTTTATTTAATACTTTATGCGGCAATTAAGCTGCATCTCCATCTTCTTTGTCTGCCACTGCTTTGACAGCGTAAGCCACGTTGCGGACTGGCGCTTGTAGTACAGATAGCAACATAGATAGAAGTCCTTCGCGATTTGGCAATTTTGCCAATGCTGTGATTTCTTCCAATGAAGATACTTTACCTTCGATGATACCGCCTTTGATTTCTAATGCTTTTGCTTCTTTAGCAAATTCGTCCATGATTTTCGCTGGTGCAACTACATCTTCGTTACTGAATGCAACGGCTGTAGGTCCAGTGAATACTTCGTCCATGCCTTCAAGGCCAGCTTTTTTAGCTGCACGTGAAAGAATTGAGTTTTTGATAACTTTCATTTCTACGTTAGCATCACGAAGTTGTTTACGTAAACGTGTTACTTCATCAACTGTTAATCCGCGGTAGTCAACGACTACTACTGATGCAGCTGCTGTAAATTTTTCGCTTACTTCATCAACGATTGCTGCTTTTTTTGCGATAATTGCTTCACTCATTTTTGAGTTTCACCTCCTGAATTTTGATGGAAGAGTTTTTTGAACTGAAAAGGCAAATCACTTGTATAGTTTCTTTGCTCAGCCAGTATTGTTTATCATCTATTCTCTTCGTTCATAGTGATTCTACTCGCTTTGCTCGAAAGGAAACTCCTTTCGCTTTGCTCAACCAGTATTGTTCATCATCTATTCACTTCGTTCATAGTGATTCACAATAAAAAACTCTATGCCACCGCAGACATAGAGGGACTATTGAATATATTCAATAAACGTCCTCGGTAGGAAATTAAGGCTTGGAGCCACCTACTGTCTTCGGTACAAGTTAATTATTAACCTCAACTAGCTTAGCATGCTAAACTAGTTGAGTCAAGAATTATTTTTCAGTTGGATCAATCAACGTTCTAATATTTGATTAGAAAGAAGCTTGGTCAACATGGATACCAGGTCCAAATGTTGTTGTGATCGTTACATTTTTCATGTATTGACCTTTAGCTGCTGATGGTTTAGCTTTTAGCAATACATCATGGATTGTTGCAAAGTTTTCAACTAATTTTTCATCATCAAATGAAACTTTTCCGATTGGTACATGGATGTTTCCAGCTTTGTCTACACGGTAAGTTACTTTACCAGCTTTCACTTCGTTTACTGCTTTTGTTACATCCATTGTAACTGTACCAGTTTTAGGGTTTGGCATTAAGCCTTTTGGTCCTAATACACGTCCTAGACGACCTACAGTAGCCATCATATCAGGTGTTGCAACAACTACGTCAAAGTCAAACCATCCGTTTTGGATTTTTTGAACCATGTCGTCGTCACCTACGAAATCTGCACCAGCTGCTTCAGCTTCTTTTGCTTTGTCTCCTTTAGCAAAAACTAAAACAGTTTGTGTTTTACCAGTTCCGTTTGGTAATACAACAGCACCACGGATTTGTTGGTCTGCTTTTTTAGGGTCTACGTTCAAACGGTATGCAACTTCAACTGTTGCATCAAATTTTGCAATGTTTGTTTCTTTTGCTAAAGCTACTGCTTCGGCAACAGGATAAACTTTACTTGAATCAACTTTTTTTAATGCATCTTGCATTTTTTTGCTCTTTTTAGCCATTTTGGTTCCTCCTTGATTGTGGTTATAACGGTTGTACCTCCCACGTGTTCTATATCTTTCAATATAGAGCCAACTGAGAAGCTGCTGTCTTAGGGTGTAGAGATTATTCTACAGTGATCCCCATGCTTCGTGCAGTTCCTTCAACCATGCGCATTGCTGCTTCAACGTTAGCTGCGTTTAGGTCTTCCATTTTTAATTCAGCGATTTCTCTTACTTGATCGCTAGAAACTTTCGCAACTTTATTTTTGTTTGGTTCACCTGAACCTTTTTCGATTTTAGCTGCTTTTTTCAATAGAACAGCAGCTGGCGGTGTTTTTGTAACGAATGTGAATGAACGGTCTTCGTATACAGAAATAACAACCGGAATGATCAAACCTGCTTGATCAGCTGTACGAGCGTTGAATTCTTTTGTGAATCCCATGATATTGATACCCGCTTGACCTAGTGCAGGACCTACTGGTGGAGCTGGAGTTGCTTTCCCTGCAGGAATTTGCAATTTAACGATTTTTTCTACTTTCTTTGCCACGAGACATACCTCCTTAAGTCCGTGATGTGGTTAATTGGAGATGCATATTTCTCCTCCCACGTTTTATCTGATCTGAAAAAATCCAGACAAATAATGTGCAAAACAATGCACACTGGTACAGTATAGCAAATTTATTTGTTTTTTCAAGATTTTTTTCTGCTATTTTTACATTTTGCTTGAATAAACGCTAAATTTATTCTAAAAAAACAACAATTTTTCGTTCCCATTTCTTCTTTTATGTTACACTTGCGCTAGCATGGTTCAACAGATGAAAGCAAACAATAACGCGGTTTTTTTAGACCCTTGTACAAAGATTCCTACATAACAAAATGAGGTGGAGAAAATGAAAGATTTAAGGTATAGAAGTGTCTTTGATATTATTGGACCTGTAATGATTGGTCCAAGTAGCTCCCACACAGCTGGAGCAGCTAGAATTGGGAAGATCGTACGCAGTATATTTGGCGAGCAACCTGATTCTGTAGATATTTATCTATATGAATCATTTGCAAAAACCTATCGGGGGCACGGAACAGACATTGCATTAGTTGGCGGTCTATTAGGAATGGAACCTGATGATGAACGTTTAGCTGATTCTTTGAAATTGGCATATGAAGCAGGCATGGAAGTCTTGTTTGTTCCTAAGAGTGAAAAAGCCGAACATCCGAATTCTGTAAAGATGCTTCTAAAAAAAGGAACACGAAAGCTTTCAGTTACTGGCATTTCGATCGGCGGTGGCAATATCCAGATTTCTGAATTGAATGGATTCAAAATTTCTTTAAGCATGGGAACACCTACCTTGATCGTTGTTCACCAAGATGTTCCAGGGATGATCGCTAAAGTGACTGGTATACTTTCTGAAACCAATACGAATATCGGTACTATGACAGTGACACGGGAATCAAAAGGCGAAAGTGCCATCATGATCATTGAAGTAGATAATCCTCAAGTTGAAGAAACAGTAAGAAGACTCAAACATCTGCCAAATATCGACAGCGTAAACTATTTCGATTAAGGAGCTGAAAAAATGTTTTTATCGATTGAAGAATTAGTAGACCAAGCGAAAGCTTATTCAAGTGTAGCAGAATTGATGATTGCAGTTGAAATGGAAATGAGCGGTCGTTCCCGTAGTCAGATCATTGCGATTATGGAAAAAAATCTTTCAGTAATGGAACAATCGATCAACGAGGGAAAAGAAGGTGTCACCTCCGTCACAGGGATTACCGGTGGCGACGCAAAAAAATTAGATGATTATTTGAACGAGGCAGATTTTTTGAGCGGAGAAACGATCTTAAAGGCTGTACGCAACGCTGTAGCTGTTAACGAAGTCAATGCAAAAATGGGATTGATTTGTGCTACACCGACTGCTGGAAGTGCGGGGGTTGTTCCTGGTGTGTTAATGGCTGTCCGAGATCGGCTTGGTTTGTCACATGAACAGCAATTGGAATTCTTGTTTACTGCTGGCGCTTTCGGGTTAGTAATCGCGAACAACGCTTCTATTAGTGGCGCAGAAGGGGGTTGTCAAGCAGAAGTTGGTTCTGCAAGTGCAATGGCGGCGGCAGCTTTGGTTTGCGCAAAAAACGGGACTCCTCATCAAGCAGCTCAAGCAGTAGCCATCACATTGAAAAATATGATGGGACTGATTTGCGATCCTGTTGCAGGTTTAGTTGAAGTACCTTGTGTCAAACGTAATGCTTTAGGGTCTTCTCAAGCTTTCATCTCTGCTGACATGGCATTAGCGGGTATCGAAAGTGTCATTCCACCGGATGAAGTCGTTGCTGCGATGTATCAAGTCGGACGACAAATGCCATCGATTTTCAAAGAGACAGCAGAAGGCGGCTTAGCTGTTACGCCAACTGCTAAGCGACTTACAGAAGAGATTTTAAATAAGAGGTCGTAAAAAAGCTGCCTAGTTTCGAGTATTAAGAGATTAGTTATTTCCATCACAAAAAAACGAAGAGACGCACAGTTAGGCCTCTCTTCGTTTTTTTATTAATCCATCAATTTCGTATTTTTTACTTCATCAATCGTTTTTGTTCCTGCAAGTTGCATCGTGATCGACAATTCTTTGTTCAGGTGTTCAAAAACAGAAGTTACCCCTTCTGCCCCACCTAGATTCAATCCATAGATCACTGGTCGGCCAATCGCAACTAAGTCAGCACCACTTGCCAAAGCTTTAAAGACATGTTCTCCTCGACGGACGCCAGAGTCGAAAATCACTGGTACACGTTTATTGACTACTTCGGCAATTTTTGGCAATACTTCAAAGGAAGCAGGACCTCCGTCTAATTGTCGCCCCCCATGATTAGATACCCAGATACCATCTGCCCCTGCAGAGATAGCGATGACTGCATCTTCTGGCGATTGTATTCCTTTTACGATGACTGGAAGATTGGTGATTTCTTTGATTGTTTTGATGTCATCTGGTGTCAAGCCTTGTTTTGCAGCTGCATAAATTTCTGCAATTCCTTTTCCTTCGCCATTCCCACTTGCACTTTGTTCGCTATAAGCAGCTAAATTAGGCATTGGTAATGGAAATTGGAATTGATTGATCACATCTTCTTCACGGTAACCACCGAGCGTTGAATCTGCCGTTAAAATGATGGCTTTAGCCCCTGCTTCTACTGCTTTTTTCAAAATGAACTCATTGAATCCATCGTCTTTACTCATATATAATTGGAAAAACTGCGGTGCACCTGGCGCTGCATCTGCTGCATCTTTGATTGTCGTGTTCGCATAAGTGCTGATGGAAAAGATTGATCCAGCAGCAGCTACCCCTTTAGCTGTATCAGCTTCCCCTTTTTCATGTGCCAATCCTTGGGCCGCTGATGGCGCTTGGATAATCGGTGTGTCTAATTCAATTGCAAAAACTGATGTATGCAAATCTGCTGAGTCGATTCCGCGTAATATCCGTGGCATGATTTTTTTTGTATTAAAAGAAGTCGTATTTTCTTTCATCGTCCACTCATCTTCAGAACCACCGCGAATATAGCCAAAAGCTCCTGCTTCCATGCGCTCTTTTACACGACCTTCTAGTGAGGCAATGTTTACGATATCGATTGGATGTTCTTCATTACTTGTATGATAAGTCATAGTAGATCCTTCTTTCATCTTCTTGATTACATATAAATCATACTATCCTTACAAAAAGTAAGCAAACATTTACTCTCGGATCCTTTTCTTGCTATTCGTTCCAAACAAATCGACTAACAAGCTGATCTACTTCTTGGTTTTCATGAAGCATACTATGAGCGGCATTTTCGCCTTTTACTATTTTTTCTTCTACTTCATTTCCGTGTTGTTTCAACAACGCATAGACAGCTAATGCACTGTTTAACGGTACTGTCCCATCACTCAAGTCTGCTTCATCTAATTGTCCGGCAATCAGGAAAAATCGAGTAGTTGTAGGCATATTTCCGATCATTTGCTGATAATCTTGATAGCGGCTAGAAACAACAGCAGGCCCCTTTGCTAACTCCTCTGTCAGAGATTGCCCACTGTCATCGACAAAATCATTAAAAGGTGCACCAATTGCCGTAAATGTCTGAACTTGCGGCAATGACGTATCCTGTCCATATGTTCCTAAATAGCGTAATGCACTAACCCCTCCCATGGAATGCCCCACTATGTTGACTTTGTCTATGCCCTCGTTTTCTTTCAGATACAAAAGACAAGATTTGATCCATTCTGCTTGGTTCCACTCGTTGTTTTTATTATCTTCAAACAATACTTGGACCATCGGATTGTCTGCTTTTCCAGACAAGTCCCCTTCTGCTTGTATTTGTCCATCTGCTCCTACTATTAAAACTAATTCTTTTACTGCTTTTTGATTTTTTTCCAAACGTTGCAACATCCCTTTAAAGGAATTTTCTGTCCCGCTGTAGCCATGGAAAAAAAGTGTTGGAATAGTGGTTTTTTCTATCAATTTACTGGATTCTACCGTTTTTTCTTTATCAGAAACTGCAGTAGTATTCGTCTTCGTCATCTGGCAACCACTTATCGCAAACAAGCTGATAAGCACTAAAGCTGCTGTAGCCGCATGTTTGCATACATTTTTGATTTGATTTGTCATTCGCCTCTTCCTTTCCATATAGAAAAAAGAAAGACTTGAAAGGTCAATCGTATGATCGACATTTCAAGTCTTTTTATTAATCATTAATCGATTTTATCTACTTGATCGAAATCAAGTTCTGTACTTGTTTCACGACCAAACATATCGATGTTGACTTTCAATTTTTCTTTTTCTCCATCAACTTCTGTTACTTGTCCTTCTAATCCAGCAAATGCGCCTTCGATGATTTTCACAACTTCGCCAACTTCTACTTCTAGATCATTTTGTCGTAGACTCATGCCGATAGAACGCAAGATATGATTGACTTCTTCTGGAAGTAGTGGTGCTGGTTTGCTTCCAGCTCCGTGTGAACCAACGAATCCTGTCACGCCTGGTGTGTTACGGACAACATACCAGGAAGCGTCTGTCATGATCATTTCAACAAGAACATATCCTGGAAATGTTTTATGAACGATTTCTTTTTCTTTCCCATTTTTGACTTCTGTTTCTTTTTCTTCAGGAACAACGACACGGAAAATAAAGTCGGCCATTTTCATACTTTGCGCACGAGATTCGATATTTGCTTTTACTTTGTTTTCATATCCTGAATATGTATGCAAGACATACCAGTTTTTTTCAAAAGATTCCATTGAAGGCTCCTCATTTCATTGTAAAATAAAAAAACCTCAGTACACCCGAAGTTTTTCTTTCGCTTCATTATAGCACTAAAAGCACATTGTGGCTAGCGAGTTATTTTAAGATCCAGCCAAATAAACTTTGGATTGCTGTATCCATTACGTAAAACATCAATCCGAAAAGAATAGAAGTTTCGATAACTACCAACGTATCTTTACGAAGTTGTTTTCTGTTTGGCCAAGTTACTTGTTTGATTTCATCTTTTACGCTTTTTAGAAATTTCATGAGACATCCTCCTTTGCTGTTTATTTCGTTTCTTTATGTAATGTATATTGATTACAATATTTACAAAATTTGTTGATTTCTAAACGTTCGCCGCTTTTTCCTTCACTGACTGATTTTGTGTAGTTACGAGACCCACAAACGGAACAAGCGAGTGCTGCTTTTTTCTTTGCCATTTACTTCTGCCCCCTTGCTGAGAATCAGACTTATACTTAATAACAGTATCACGTAACTTTTTACTTGTCAATTTGTGAAATAAACTATCTATTGTTTTAGATAAAATTATGATATGATTAATTTGAAATTAAGCTAAAATGAGACAATTGGAGGTATAGCGATGCTATTAAAAACACTTGTATATAAGAAAAAAGATCTGACAACCGTTACAGAGACTAGTACATTAGAAGAAGCATTAAAAATTTTAGAAACTTCCGGATACCGTTGTGTGCCGATCTTAGATTCTTCAGGGAATATTTTCCGTGGAAATATTTACAAAATGCACATCTATCGTCATAAAGCAAACGGCGGTGATATGACGCTTCCTGTCACTCATCTTTTGAAAAATGCCACAAAGTTCATTTATCTGGATACTTCTTTCTTCAAAGTATTCTTTACGATCAAAGAGCTTCCTTATATTGCTGTCCTTGACAGTGAAAATCATTTTTATGGTATTTTGACACATAGCACATTACTTAATATGCTCTCTCAATCTTGGAGCGTAGAACAAGGAAGCTATGTACTGACAATTGCTTCTACAGGAAAGCAAGGAGATCTGGCTGCTATCGCAAAAATCATTTCAAAACACAGTAGCATTGCCAGCTGCATTACTCTTGATATTGAAAAAGACGAATACATCCGACGTACATTGATTACGCTGCCGGCGAACACTGAACCAAAAGTATGTGAAACGATCGTCAACCACTTAGAGAAAAAGAATTATAAAGTGGTAGAAATCGAAAATTTGCAAAACCAAGAAGCATAATAAAAACGACAAAAGAAATACAGCTCAGCTGCTTTCTTTTGTCGTTTTTTTACAATTAGACACGCTTTTCAAAATCAAGCGAACGATCTAAATAATACATCAGTGGTGCTGAAACAGCCATGATGATGAACTCGCTTAATGCAAGTGTACCATAGGTTGTCCAAAATGCTTGGCCACCTGTCGGAACTAGCATATAAGCAATCAATCCCATGCTGATGGTAAAGAAGATCGTGTTCAATACTAAACGCATCTTTACATTTTTCACTTTGTTTTGCAACAAAGCTGTCAGACCTAAAGAAAGCAATGTTTGGCCACCACCGAAAACCACATCCATGATACCAAATCCAAAGAAGGCATTATAGACGATGACCCCGCCCAAAACTCCCCAAAGTAATTTACGGTTAAAGACAACTAAATGATTCAAACTTTCTGAAATACGAAACTGGATCGGCCCTGAGGATACAGGCGCAACTAAAATAGTTAACGCTAGATAAAGAGCCATGACGATACCATTTACAACGATTACGGACAACCGTTGTCTGCTTTTCGTTTTTTGCATTTTCTCTCCTCGTTTCTCCTAGTTTTTTTAACGCGGGATGGTTGATGAACCGCGATTATGTGAAACAAACAATAATTATAACAGACTTTTCATTTATTTCAATCTGTCTTATCTACTTTTGAAAAAAGTAAACAAGCAAAATGTAAACGTTTGCTAAAAGTCTCAAAATATGGTATAAGATAAGTGTAAGGGGTCATAAGAATTCCCAGTAAAGCAGACGAAGTAGGTTCTGCACGAACAGAATTGTTGTGAAACTTAAATAAATAAAAAAGGATGTGGGAATTTGAGCAACCTCTTACTAGAGAATAGTCTAGCAGGCAGCTGAAGGTCTAAGTGGACATACCGAACCTTGGAACTTCTCCTTACGTAAGTAATGGATGATGCGCTTGCTAGGCTTTTTTGTGTTTTTCGGTCTCCAGACCTTTTTCATTCTCCTAGTCTTCTGCTATAATAACCAAGAATTAATTTTGTAACAGGTGTTTTTTTGTAAAAAACAAGTTTCTTTCATTCCAAAAATAGAAAAAGCTTGCTAATTATTGGTTAACCAGCAAACAGGATGATTAAAATATCTTGTTTTATTGAATAGCAGGAGGAAAATATGAAATTCCATTATCATTTATTGATCAATCCATCGGCAGGCAGTGGAAACGGCCTTAAAGTAGCAGAAAAAATCTTGCCGGTATTAAAAAATAAACATGTCGACTATACCCTTCATTACAGTGAATACAAAGGACATGATGCGGAGATTACTGAAATTCTGGCAAAAGAAACATTAGTACCTTGGACAGAAGAACAGGAAACAATCGAAACTTTCCCTCTTTTGATCATCGTAGGAGGAGACGGTACCTTGCATCAGGTACTTGATACTTTCTATCAGATGGAAGTTGAATTTCCTGTTGCTTATATTCCAGCAGGCTCTGGAAATGATTTTGCTCGAGGAGCGGGACTTTCCAAGAATCCTAAAAAAGCACTTCAGCTGATTTTAGCAGCTCAATCACCAGATAAAGTCCATATAATGGCTTATGAAGAAAAAATAAGTGAAAAAAAAGGAATAGCTGTTAATAATTTCGGTATTGGGTTAGATGCGGCTATCGTCCACGCGACAAATCATTCTTCTACAAAAGAGCGATTGAACAAATACAACTTAGGTTCTTTTTCGTATTTGTTCTCTATTCTCCGGACTTTATTTACTCAAAAAGGATTTCCAATTCTAGTGGATGCAGGAGGAAAGCAGTTAAGTTTTTCAAATGCATTTTTATGTACAGCAACGAAGCATCCTTTTTTTGGAGGAGGAATCGCAATTGCTCCAACTGCAGATGCGTCTAAACCAGTCATTGATTTTGTCATGGTCGAACGAATCAATATTTTTAAAATCATATGGCTTATCCTTTTACTTATGCAGAAAAAACAATTGAAATCGAAATATTTCCATCACTACACAACAAACAGATTACGAATCGTTTCAACAACGCCGCAATATGGTCAAGAAGATGGAGAAGATGTCGCTCCTCGTCCTTTTGATCTGCAATTTTCTACAAAAAACCAGTTATTTTTCAAGTAATTTCGAGTATAAAGAAAAATTTTGCGGAAACGGTTGCTCGCATTTTTGCAAAAATTTGTCTTCATACCGAGAAACTGGCTTTTGAACACCGTTTACCAAGAAGAGCCTACAATTTCACTCCAACTCACCAAGAATAATTTCAAAAAGCGGATGAGGCACAAGTCGTGTCACATCCGCTTTTTAAGTGATCAATATTGCCGACAAATAGCGCATACGTATCGTCAGATTCTTTTATAATGTATACGGTGTAATGTTTTCCATACCAATCATTGGATCTACTAATTTCTGATTAATCGCTTCTGCAGTAAGAACGAACTCCTTAGGAACAGCAGGTTCTATCTCTTCTTTCTTTTCTTCCACAATCGATGAAGAAAACAGATCTGGTTCCACTGTTTCCATTACTTGGTTTTTCGATTCATTCGTTCCACTGTCGTCTTTTATAGGTAACTGTTCTTTTATGTCCTGCGACTCTTTCGTATAGGTCCCATCTTCAAATGGATCATTTCCAATCAAAGAATCTTCATAAGCTGCTAATTTTGTCCGCAGAGTGATAGTCATTTTTTCATTATCGATGATTCTTGATTTCAACGTAGTCATTCGGCTTGCCGATTCATTCGCTACACAAGTGGCATACGCTTGCTCTTCCCCTAACAAAATCAACAGTTCCTTACTCCGAGTAACCGCCGTGTAGAGTAGATTACGCTGAAGCATGCGCTGATATTGATGAACCATGGGCAAAATGACCATTTTGAATTCACTGCCCTGTGATTTATGGATCGAGCAACAATAAGAAAGAGTAATTTTATTCCACTCGTTTCTTTTATAAGTGACCTCATTTGCATCAAACTGGATAACTAATTCATCCACTTTATCTTCCGAATCTTTTGCCAAGATAATCCCCGTGATTTCTCCCATATCCCCATTGAATACATTCAATTCAGGAGTATTGACTAACTGGAGTACTTTGTCTCCTATCCGATAAACGGTGTCGTTCCAATGCACTTCCTTTTTCCCAGGTCTCCCTGGATTGAATATCTCCTGCATCATTTTATTTAACGCATCGATTCCTGCAGGTCCCCGATACATTGGTGCTAATACTTGGATATCTTGTGCACGGAATCCCTTATTTTTCGCCTTTTCCACAATTTTAGAGATCAGGGGTTCAATTTGATACGCGTCGCTTCGGAAATAGGAACGATCTTTTTGATTCTTTGTGAAATCTTTTGGTAGACGCCCTTCTTTGATTTCATGGGCAAGAGGAATAATACTAGAACCATCACCTTGTCGATAGATCTGATTGAGTTCCATTTTAGGAATTTGTTCGATTTCCAAAAGGTCATGTAGCACTTGTCCAGGACCGACAGAAGGAAGCTGATCTTTATCTCCTACTAGGATAACTTGCATATTCGTCGGAATCGCTTTGAATAATGTGTTAGCCAGCCATGTATCGACCATAGACATCTCATCAACGATCAAAAGTCCGCCTTCTAATTCTTTCGTGCTGACTGAAGGTGTTTTTTCTCGTCCATTCAGCCCAAGTAAACGATGGATTGTGCTGGCAGGCAGACCTGTTGTCTCGTTCATTCGTTTAGCTGCCCGGCCAGTGGGCGCTGCAAGCAGAATAGGAAAAATTTCTTGGGTATATTTTGACGGGTCCAATTCCAGACCATTCAACTCTGCAAAAAGATTAACGATCCCATTGATCACAGTAGTTTTCCCCGTACCTGGTCCTCCTGTTAAAATAAATAGAGGAGAACGGATGGCTTCAGCGATTGCTTGTTCTTGCGAGGGTCCATATTGTATACCGAATATTTTTTCGATACGCCGAATATTTTTCTGCACTTCTTTTTCAGGATAATGGATTTCTTTTTTACGGCTGAGCAGACGTTGGATGGAATTGCCGATTCCCCATTCAGAAAAATACAAACTGTTTTCGTAAAGATTCGTTTCTTCTTGTTGGATTTTTCCTTCTTCAACAAGCTGGATAATCACAGTAGCAACCTGATCAGGCAGAATTTCGATTGGACGACTTGTTTCTAAAATACGGATGGTTTGCTGAAGCAATGTTTCCGCCGGTACGTATGTATCTCCTGTTTGAACAGCATGCTGAAAAATCTGATGCAAGATGGCTGCTCGGATTCTTCTAGGTGAATCTGCTGCAATACCGATTTGTTCGGCTAGATTATCTGCACGTTTGAACCCGATTCCTTCTATGTCTTCGACTAGCTGATACGGATTTTCTTCGATGATATCCAAAGACTCGTTCTTATAGGTCTGATAAATACTGAAGGCTAACTGACTACCGAATCCATAACGATTCAATCCCATGATTACTTGATCCATCCCGTGATTTAGACGAATCGTTTCAGCAAGCATTTCTCTTTTTGGCTTCGTTAAACCAGAGACTTGTTTTAATACCGAAGGATCAGCAATGATTTTTTCGATAGCATCTTCTCCCAGCAACTCGACGATTTTCTCTGCTGTTTTCTTACCGATCCCAGGGAATTTTTCGCTGGAAAGATAAGCTACGATCCCATTCGCAGTTGTTGGTTTTTCTTGCTCATATCTTTCGACTTTAAGCTGTCTTCCGTATTTAGGGTGATCCACTAGTTCTCCATAAAAACGATAGGTCTCATTTTCTTGGATATCGCCAAAGCTTCCGGTAACTACAATTTCTTTTTCACGGTAATCAGCTGTGGTTTCGCTGATGTGTACCAAAAGCACTTTGTAAAAATTACTAGGATTTTGAAAAAAAATCGCGGCAACTGTACCAACGAAATAAGGCATTTCTTCTGGCTGCATCGGAAGCCGCCTCCTTCTTCTATAGTAAAGGTTCTGGTGCTGTTTCAGTTCCTAAAAAATCTGTTTGGTTCCATACTTTCAGTTCATACGTCAATAATTTGCAAGGCTCTTCAGTCTCTAAAATCGTCAGGCTGCTATTGAACAAACCGCCCATTTCCCGCAACTCACTTAGCTCTTTCCCTGTCATCCATTGAATGGCAGCAGTTAATGAGGCCCCATGACCTACGAATAAAAGAGGTCCGTTTTTATGTTGAGCAACCGCATCCGCTACAACAGTTTCAATACGTGTGATTGCTGATTCAATCGTTTCTCCATGAAAAGGAGAAGGATCATATAGATCTAAGTGATTACGCAAATTCGGCAGATTCTCTGGGTATTTCTGATACATTTCATCGATTGATTGTCCTTCTAAAGTACCTAGCCCTAGTTCTCGCAGTTTATCTGTATAAAAAATCTCTACCGGACGAGCAAGCTCTTTATTGATACCTTCTGCTGTATCGCGTGCTCGTTTTGCTGTACTGGAATAAATTGCTTTAAAAGGAACATATTTTACTTTTTTCCCAAATGCTTTGATTTCTTCATAACTTTGAGGCAAAAGCGGAGAATCGCCATTGCTCCCTTGAAAACGTCTTTCCTGATTCCATTGTGTCTTCCCATGTCGGGTAAAATATAGTTCCATACGCAGCAAACTCCTGTCTTTCTTTTATTTTACTCTATAATAAACTGTCTAATCCAGCTTGTCATTTTCATAATGGTGCGTTAATTCTAAATTAGGGAATCCTTGCTGACGAAGTGCTTCGTACACAATCATTGCAGCTGTATTCGATAAATTCAATGAACGAACATGCTCATCATTCATAGGGATGCGCAAACACTTTTCCTCGTTTTCGCGCATAAACGCTTCTGGCAAGCCAGTTGTTTCCTTTCCAAATAAAAAGAAGTGCTCTTCTCCATCAGCAAAATTTTCTTCACTGTATACCTTATGGGCAAATTTTGAGATCAAGTGTAGTTTACGATCACCTAAAAATGCTAAAAAAGCTTCTAAATCACTGTGATAAGTAATATTTACATCATTCCAATAATCTAACCCTGCTCGTTTCAGATGTTTGTCATCCGTTGAAAAACCTAGGGGCTCAATTAAATGAAGCGGCGTATTCGTGGCCGCACACGTACGGGCAATATTTCCGGTGTTTGCAGGTATTAACGGTTCGAATAAAACGATATGATTCATCAGGATCATTCCTCTCATATTTATGTTCGTTTCTATTTCCTGACAATTTGATTTTTGCATAAAAAAAAACGTATCAACTCGGTGTCAGTCACTGCGAGTCGTTACGTTAGTGAAGCTCTTCTCACTAACTTTTATCAGAACAGGAACCTGATAAAAACCAATGAAAAAACAACTTGTTGCTACAATAACACCCTCAACTTACTTTTGCAACCTCTACTCTTTAAAAACTACTAGAAAACCGTTTTCTCTTAGTTCCTTTTAATAATTCTATGTCAATTGTAATCTTATTCAAAGGATTCTTGTACAAGTCTGCTTTGATTTCTTCCTCCACTTGCCACTCTAAGGGCGACATTGCTAAAAGATCTTTTCGATTTTCTTCTGGTATCTCAAATTCATAGGTCACACGCTGACGTTCAGTTAGTTTCATTGATTCAGTAAACTTTGCGACTACACGATCATTGGAATAACTTTGCTTTTCAGGTTGATTCGGATAAAAAGCCTGGCGCAGTTCTTTTAAATAATTTTCTTGCGGCACTACTTTCAGCACCTCTCCATCTTCTGACAGTACACGTTGAAATTCTTGGTAATGAGAAGGCGAAAAGATATTTAAGATCGTGTTAAATGTCTGATCAGCAAATGGCAAATTGGTCAAATCCGCTACACACCAAAATGCCTCGACAGATTGTTCCGTAGCTGCATAGACCCCTTCTTTTGAAATATCAAATCCAACAGCAGTTTGAATCTTTTTCAATTTTGAAAGTTCATTCAAGAAGCTTCCTTCTCCGCAGCCGACATCTAATAGCGAGACTTCATTAGGCAGATGCTGTGCGATAGTCTCAATAACAGGCTGATACATGCCTGATTGGATCATTCTACGCCTTGGAACGAACATTTCTTGATCATATTCTGTTTTAACCGCGTGGGATAAAAAGTAAAGTGTTCCTTTTTTGGACAGATCAAAACGGTGATTCTTTTTGCATATCAAGCCATTATCAGAATTTTCTACCTCTTCTTGGCAAACTGGACAGCGGAACAGCTGATGTTTTTCTGCCAAAAACTGGCGTCCTCGGTCAATTTTTTTTAACATAGTTCCCCCTCATTTCTGTTTTATCTTACCGTTAGATGCTCACTTTGGCAACTGGTAAAAATATGATACAATGCCTAGAAGAAAGCGAAAGACAAAGGAGAAGATCAGATGATCAAAGAATTTTGTGCTGAAAACTACACATCTATTCCTCTGGCAATTGCCAGAGGAGCTAACCGAATCGAATTATGTGACAACTTAGCGGTCGGCGGAACGACCCCAAGTACTGGTGTGATCGAAGAAACATTAAGTTACGCAGGGGAAAAAAATATCCCTGTAATGACGATTATCCGTCCTAGAGGGGGTGATTTTGTCTATAACGATATCGAATTGAAAATTATGCATACTGATTTGATTGAAGCAAAGAAATTAGGGACGGATGGCGTAGTTTTTGGTTGTCTTACTCCCTCAGGATGGCTAGACGAAGAAGCATTGGAACTATTGATCGAAACCGCAGAAGGCGTACAGATCACCTTCCATATGGCTTTTGACAGTATTCCTGAAGAACGGCAATTTGAAGCAATCGATTGGCTGGCAGCGCACGGTGTTGACCGTATCTTGACGCATGGCGGCCCTGCTGATCAAACGATTGAAGAACATTTCCCACGGCTCAAAGAATTGATTGACTATGCAGATGGCCGTTTGATCATTTTGCCCGGTGGTGGCGTAACAGCAGCGAATGCAGCACATGTAGCTAAAGAATTAAACGTGAGTGAAGTCCACGGAACTAAAATCGTTGAACTTCAGCCATAATCTTATAAACAAAAAACATTGGCAACAAGCAGTATACTTGTTGCCAATGTTTTTGCTTTTTACATAAAATAGCCCATAAATAAAGAGGCAATATTGAAATAAATCAGTACACTTGTCAAATCACTCAAGGTCGTGATAAATGGACCGCTTGCTACCGCTGGATCAAATCCTAGACGATCCATCAGCATCGGAATCAAACTACCTGCAAGATTCGCCACTGTTATCGCAAACAGCATGGCCATCCCTATCACAAATCCTAAGATAAAATTATGTTTCCAAAAGCCCACGATCAGAAAAATCGTAATCCCTGTAACAGCTCCTGTTACGACGCCGGTCAAGACTTCAGCCAAAACAAGTCGGACAAACCCGTGATCTTTGTCATCAGAGATTGCAAGTCGACGGACAGCCACAGCCAGCGACTGGGTTCCAGCATTACCAGCTGTTCCTGTGATCAGTGAAATGAAGACCGCTAAAATGCTCGCTTCACTTACCAAGTCTTCATAATGACTGATCAAAGAAGCAGTAGACATACCTAAAAACAACAGAGTGATTAGCCAAGGCAAACGTCGAGATGCTGCCTTTACTGGATTTTCATTGATTTCTTCCACATTGACCCCGGCAAGTCCTGAATAATCGCTGGCAGCTTCATCATCAATAACGTCAATGATGTCATCGACTGTGACGATTCCCAACAAATGATCATCATAATCGGTGACAGGAAGAGCTAAGAAGTCATAATCCCTGAATGTTTGTGCCACATCTTCTTGGTCGTCGCCTACATGAACTGAAAGCACCCGCTCGCTCATCAGATCAGAAATCATAGCATCATCATCATTCACGATTAGGTCGCGTAGAGAAATAACCCCCACTAGTTGACCTTCTTGATTAACGACATAGATGTAATAGATTGTTTCAGCAACATCTGCTTCATTCTTCAGCACATACATCGCAGAGCGAACGGTTTGATTTGCTACGATCGAAACAAATTCAGTAGTCATGATTGCACCAGCTGTTTCGTCTTCGTAATGGAGCAATTCCTTGATTTCACTGGCATCGTCTGCAGACATCAAACTTAAATATTTAGCAATTTGCTTTTTATCTAACGTATTAAGCAAATCGACAGCATTATCTGTATACATCTCAGAAAGCATATCCGCTGCATAGCTAGGACGCATCTCATCCAGATATTCTTTCATATGTTCGTTATCTTCTTCAATCACATCGAACATATCCGCTAATTCTTTAGGCGACAGATAGGAATAGATCAGCTGCCTGTTCTCTTCTGTAAGAGATTGGTAGAATTGCCCCTGCTCATAGATATGCATCTCTAAAAAACTGTTTCTGAATGCCTGAATATTATTTTCCCTTAAATCTTGAGTCAACTGGGCAAATCTTTCCTCTAATTCTTGATTTTCATCCAAACCAATCTCACCTCGCCTTATTCTTCAAACCGTCTCACAACTGCCTCCATGTCTGCGGCTAAAGGCTGCTTGAACTCTAGCAGCTCTTCTGTAAATGGGTGGTAAAAACGCAGATCATAACAATGAAGGGCTTGTCTTTTTATTCCCAGATCCATTCGTCCGCTATACATATCATCACCGAGCAGTGCACAGCCAATGGCGGAAAAATGAACTCTTATTTGATGTGTCCTTCCTGTATGCAGCTGGATATCAACTAACGCGATTTCTGTTAGTCGCTTCTCTATCCAGTACTCCGTCTGTGCAGAACGTCCTTCATTAGAGACCATTCGCTTCAGTAGCGAAGAATAATCTCGGGCAATCGGCAAATCGATATGTCCATGTGCCGATAAATTGGAAAGCATTCCACTGACTAATGCCTGATATTTTTTTACAAACTTCTTTTCACGAAGTTGCGTGTCTAATTTTGCGTGCGCAAACCCATGCTTGGCAAAAAGCATCAAGCCAGACGTATCCCGGTCTAGTCGTGTAACTACATGAATTACTTGGTTTTCGTACCCTTGTTTTTTGTAATAAGCTTTTACACGATTTGCCATTGTCCCATTTGGATGGTATTGGGCAGGAATGGACGAAACGCCTGCTGGTTTGTTTACTACCAGAACATGTTCATCTTCATACACGATATCGATCGGCGTTTCGTCCAAAAGTACGGTTTCATGTTCTCCTTCAGCAGGAATCACAATGGTTACCTTATCATCCTTGGCTAGAGAAAACAAGACATTTTCTACTTGATCATTGACTTTGATTTGACCGCCTTGAAATTTTATTTTCGCTAACAGACCTTTTGAGATCCCTTTTTCTTTTAAAAAATATTTTACCTGCTGAGAATGATCTTTCTCATAATCCCATGTAAACTGCATATTAATCCTCACCAATAAAGGCATCTTTCACGCGATGCCAAAAATGCATATGTCGATAAGAAGCAAAATGGATCCGTTCTTCTGCTATTCGATAATAAATAGAACGGATATCGGCTTTTGCGACATTCAATTGATCAACCGTTACAAGATAATCTTCTGTATTTTCCAATTTTATTTCCAACCACTCATCATGGGCAATCACGATCGGAGAACCCAAAGTACGAAACACTCGATTATTCAGCGAAGCAATCTCAGCCAATTGAAAGGCATTGATACTAGGATGGATCACTGCACCGCCGACACTTTTATTATAGGCAGTCGAACCAGTGGGTGTAGAAATCGTCAATCCATCTCCTCTGAAACTTTCAAACAATTCATTTTTAATGTATACATCGGCTACCATCGTACGATTGGCCCGTTTAATCGTTGATTCATTTAGTGCTAAAAAATGCTGATCAGGCGTTTCATCCAAATAACTGATCCGAACATCCAACAAGGGATAGCTGACACTTTGTTCCCGATTTGTTCGCAAGCTGTCTACTAGTTCTTCCAACTCGTAATCTCGCCAATCAGTATAAAACCCTAAATGACCTGTATGCACGCCTAAGAAACGCACGTCATTCAGACAATGACTGTAGTGATGAAATGCCGATAATAATGTGCCATCTCCACCAATTGAGATGACCAACTCTGGTTCATGATCATCTCGCTGGATCCCAGCTTGTTCTAATAGTGTGTTCAAGCGCTCAGCCACTTCTATGGTCTTTGCTTCTTTATTGTGAACGATCGCTACTTTCATCCCCTGCCTCCTCTCTTTCGCTTTCTTTCTTCAAAAGCGTTCGATAGTAGACATCATCTGATTTTCCTCTTCCATGGGAGAACAATCGCTGTGCTTCTTGGATTTCTTCACGGATACTAGACATCTCTTCATCCAGCTGATACGCAGCTTCTGCCGCACGCTGAAGTCGTTCGCTCATTTCTTCTGGAAAAACGCCTTGATATTTATAATTCAGTGAATGCTCGATCGTTGCCCAGAAATTCATCGCAAGGGTCCGTATTTGGATTTCCGCCAAAATTTTCTTCTCACCACTGATCAACTGTACAGGATACTCGATCACCAGATGATACGAACGGTAGCCACTTGCTTTCTTATTAGTGATGTAATCCCGTTCTTGAAGAACTTTCATGTCTTTTCTTTTACGGATAATCTCAACAACTTGATGGATATCTTCTACAAACTGACACATGATCCTTAAGCCGGCAATATCAGACATTTCTTCTTCTAAGCGTCCCATCGGAATATGACGTAACTGTGACTTTGTTACGATGCTGTCAACTGGTTTGACTCTCCCAGTGACAAATTCAATTGGAACATGACGATTTTGTTCACGAAACTGTTTACGGATTCCCCGCAGTTTCACTTTCAATTCTGATACAGTTTGTTCATATGGTGCTAAAAATGCTTCCCAATCTCGTTCCATAGCTGATACCTCTACTTCATTAACATTCATTGTTTATTCTACCATATATGCAAAGTTTTTTCGTACTCTTGATTTATGCATTGACCAAAAAAAGAAAATTAGGCAGAATAGACAAAAAGGAGTCGATCAAATGACGCAAATGCTTGAAATCGAATATAAATCTATGCTGACAAAGCAAGAGTACGAGATATTCATCGCTCACTATCAATTAACAGATAAAGATTTCCGTGTACAGACTAATATTTACTTCGATACCGTTGATGAACAGCTGAAGAAACAAAATTGTGGCCTACGAATCCGTTTCGTTGGTCATCAAGCTGAATATACATTAAAAACACCTGCTGAGGAAGGACGTCTCGAAACGACGGATACCTTTGTAACAGAAGAAGCAGAAGCATTCATCTTTCAAAAACGTTTGCCTCGCTCGGGCGCAGTTTTTCAAAAACTTTCTGATTTGAATATCGATCCTGCTTCATTGATCCAAACAGGAAAGCTTACAACAAAACGGGCTGAGTTCCCTATTGAAGAAGGACTTTTAGCTATCGATGAAAGCTGGGGAGACAATCTTCATGATTTTGAACTAGAACTAGAGGTAGGGGATGCATCTGCAGGAAAAATTGCTTTTATAAATTTTTTAAAACGTTTTTCTTTGCCTTATCGTCCTGCTAAGAATAAGATCCAACGTATGCTTGAGGCTAAAAATTAGAAACCTTTCATTTTCACAAGGCACTTGAGTTCATTTTTTTACTTTTTTCTGTTAAGTTATAGGATGTGAAAGAATCTAGTCACTAGTTGTATAGAATCTATTTTGGGGGAGATTCATATGATCGAAATCTATTTATTTGTTAATCCTTTAGGGGAATATTGTTTCGAAATGGAGCAACAGTTATTACAATTTATTGAAGAAGAGTACGGAACACCATCAAAAGAAAAGATGCAATTTCGCTTTCTTCCTTTGGTCAATTTGCAGACAATTGGGGATGTCATGCAACAAAAAGGAATTTCTCAAAACAATCTTGAGAAACGTAACCACTTATTCTCAACGACTTATTCTGCCGCATTAGACTGCAAAGCGGCTCAATTCCAAGGAAAGAAAAAAGGCCGCCGTTTTTTGATCAAACTGCAAGAAGCAGTCGGCTGCAATAACATACCATATTCTCGTGCACTTGCTGAATCGATATTTGAAGAGATTGGCGGCGATTTGAATATGTTTAAAGAAGATCGGCAATCTGACTTTGTTAAAGAAGTATTCTTTTCCGATCAAAAAATTGCTCGGGAAATGGGCATCACGAAACATCCTTCCGCAGTCGTTTACAATTACGCTTGCGATCGTGATTTTGGTGTTTTAGTAGAAGTAGAAGGCACCAGCAGCCTTTGGAGAATCAAAGAGCTGTGTAAAACAACAGATAACTCGTATCAAGTTTTTAATGGTGAACATTTACATACAAATGATTCTCAGTTCCATTCACGAACTAGCCATTTACACTTGCTTTCTAATTAAAAAAATGCGTCGACTCCCTTACAAGAGAGCCGACGTATTTTTTTCGTTTCTATTCGGAAAAATCAAAAATCTTATAAACGATCAATCAATTCTTCTAATTCGTTTAGTCGTTGTTCAAACATCGACATTGCATCTTCGATATACGCAGCCTGTGTCATATCTACTCCTGCTTTTTTCATCACTTCAACAGGATAATCACTGTTACCAGCTTTTAGATAAGCCAAATAGTTCTCTAGCGCATCTGGTTCCTGACTGAGTATTCTTTTCGCCAACGCTGAAGCAGCAGAAAAACCAGTCGAGTATTGGAAGACATAGTAATTATAGTAAAAATGCGGGATCCGTGACCATTCAAATTTGATTTCTGGATCTTCTTCGACTGCCGGACCATAATATTTTGCATTCAATTTACCATAACTATCACTTAGATATTCACTAGTCAATGGCACACCTTTTTCATCTTCCGTATGCATGAAGTGCTCGAATTCAGCAAATTGTGTCTGGCGGAAAACTGTTCCTTTAAATCCATCCAAGTAATGGTTGAGCACATAAGCCCGGACACGAGGGTCTTTTTCTGTTTCCAATAAATATTCTGTTAGGATATTTTCGTTCGTTGTCGAAGCAATTTCTGCTAAAAAGATGGAGTAGTCACCGTATACATAAGGCTGGTTCGACCGTGTGAAATAACTGTGGACACTATGTCCCATTTCGTGGACAAGCGTAAACAGCTGATCCAATGTATCATGCCAATTCAATAAAATATATGGATTTGTGTCATAGCTTCCCGAAGAATAGGCACCACTTCGTTTTCCTTTATTTTCGACAACATCGATCCAACGTTCAGAGAATGCTTTTTCTACAATAGTCATGTACTCTTCACCCATTGGCTTCAGTGCTTCCAAAGCTTTCTCTTTTGCTTCTTCATACGTAAAGGTGATTGGAGCTTCTCCTAAGACCGGTGTATAAAGATCGTACATGTGCAGTTTTTCCACTTCTAATAAACGTTTCCGTAATTCCATATATCGATGCAGCAAAGGCAAATGCTTGTTTACCACGGCTACCAAAGTGTCGTATACACTTTCAGGAATATGATTATTGCTCAAAGATGCTTCTCTGGCAGAGCTGTAATTACGAACTTTTGCTTTAAAATTATGTCCTTTTATATGCGTACTTAAAGTAGAAGCAAACGTATTTCTAAATTGTTCATAAACACTGTACAACCCTTTAAATGCGGCTTCGCGAACACTTCGATCCGTGCTTTCTAGCAACTGACCGTACACGCCATGAGATAATTGGACTTTTTCACCATTCTCTCCTTCGATCGTTGGGAAAACTAAATCTGCATTATTCAAAACAGCAAATGTATCACTTGAAGCCTCAAAGATTTCACCTGCTCCTGCAAGAAGCGATTCCTGATCGGCAGATAAAACATGGGCACGATTATCTACTATTTGCTGGATATAGTGACGATAGACTTCTAACTTCGGTTCTTCTTTGAAATATTGCCAAATCCGTTCATCTGATAACTGCAATATTTCTGGTTCAAACCAGGAAACAGCTTCACTAACCTTTGAAAACAAACTACTTGCTCTTGCATAAAGCGCTTGATATTCTGTATTCCCAGTATCTTGATCGTTTTTAAGGTGCGCATAGACATAAATGATTTCAGTTTGGCGATAAACACTCAACACAAATTCAATCGCATCAAGAAATTGAGAAGCCCCTTGATCAAGTGTTCCTTTGTATTTTTCAGATTTTTTTAACTTTTCTGATAATTCTAGATATTTCTCATCAAATTCTTGGTCGCTTGAAAAGATCTTGGTCAAGTCCCAAGTTAAATTTTCAGGCAATTCTTCGCGTTTTGGCAACTGCTTTACTTCCATGAAATCCACTCCTTTTTATATCCTTTTGTCTCGGTCTATCAAAATAGATCCTCGTCTAACATCCACATGTTACAGCGTCTGATTTTTCTACTAATCTATGTGTCTGCTTCTATCAATTTTAGCACAACTGAAACTTGTTTTACATAGAAAACCGATTCCTGTTCTATTTTTATACTTACTATATTTTCCAAGAGGATAAATGTGTGCATTCATCAAAAAATTGCCGATAGACCATCTCTTCCTCAATCATAGGGAAAAGCCACTGCATTTTATATTCTTTTACTTGGCAAAACCATGAGCTGAAATCAGGTACTTTCTGTTGTTTTAAGGATTCTTCGTACAACATTCGATAAAGAAAAACCTGTTCTCGTAAATAAAAGAAAAACCGACTGTTTTGATAGATCCACGGTGATAGATACAAAAGGTGCTTGTGACGCAAGTAGCACTGTTCTTGTATGGATACTGTATTTTTTTGTTTGTAAATCAGCTGGCGCGCCAGCCACTTCTTCCCATCCTCGCTTAACCTGTCTGTTTTCTTCCTCTGATTTATTTTGATCTCATTATTAGTAAATATTTTTTTTAGATCATTACCAGAAAAAGTCCAGCAGCTACTGAAAAAAGAAATGTGACCTGATACAGTCTCTGTAATATGATGATATAAATAAAGTTTTTGGTTCTTAAGGTCAGCTTTCCAGCAATGTACCCCCCTTTTTCTATTATAATAGCAGCAACTTTTTTCTATCAATGAAAATTGCCGCTGTCCAAGAAAAGAATGACCAAGTATCCACCATACTTGGTAACCGTTGTTCAAATAACTTTTGGTTCTTTCAACAAATCTCTGATGAGACAATCTAGAACATTGGATTTCTAATGCTAGATTAGCCAATAAAATATCTGGTCTCTGCCTCAACCTTGGCAAATAGGCTTCCAAAAATGCAGGTTCTGCTGACTGTCCCAGCCAATCCATGAAATATTCCTTTAACTGCAAGTGTTCTTCTGATTCCCCCTCACTAAAAACCGAACAGTTGTCGGTTTTTCGATGGGCAAAATGAGCACATTTTTTCTTTCCCCTTTTCAAAACCACTCTTTTCCGACAACTACGACAATAATACGTTTTCTCTTTTTCTGCATATTTAGCAGAACAGCATTCATGATATTCATTCATCGCAAGCAGCATTTTTCTCCCTCTGAACTTATTTACGTCTAACAATTTATTTACACGAAAAAGAGCCATATCGATATATGATCGATATGGCTCTTACTATAATGATGATTTATACAAAATAAAATTTCGTACGCTCGATAGCATTACGCGCCATCAGACACTTTCCATATTCATTCAATGTTTCTGGTGTACGATCGCTCTTTTCTGCAAACTCCAAAATTCGAGCAATCTGATTCTCTACATCCGCTTGGTTGAGATTCTCCATCCAGAAATGAACGACTAGGTAATAACGCTCTTCGAATAAGTACAAATCAGTCCAAGCAGACTCTAGTTCAACATCTGTTGCCAGCTGGATCACTTGCTCAAAATCTTCAAAAGCAAAAATTGCTTGTCTTTCCTGTTCTTCTAGGGCGCTTCCAGATAATTCTTCTTCCGGATCGCTACCAATAATTTGCTGACGGAGAAATTCGCTCACGTCTTCTGAATCCACAGCAGAATCTTCTGATTGAGAAACTTCTTCATCTGGCAGGTTTTTACTGATAAACAGTTCTAATCCGTCTCCTTTTGGCAAAACTTGGAAAGTGACAGCTTCGCTTCCTCGGAACTCCTCTTCGATATCAACTTCTTCCAGAATACTATAAAAGAAATTTTCGATTTCTTTGTGATTGCCAAGTAAATCCAAAAATGAAACGCCCCGTTCTTCTAAATCTTCATGACCTATCAGTACACGGATCGTATTTTCATTAATATGTTCCATTTCCATTTTGCTACACCTCACTTTGCCGCAATGTTCAATATAGATTCATTGTAGCGAAATCAGCTTAAATGTAAAGAAAAAAAATCCCGCTGTTAAGTGAATTTAATAAAACCAGCAGATTTTTCCAATCGTTCAAGCTATCTTATTTAACTATAACATTTTTGGGAGATGAATACTATATAGCCGACTTTTTAGCTAATCAATCACTTCTGTTTTTCATACCATGATCACTCTCACACCCTTTTTTGTGCCCACAATAAAGAACGCTATTTATAAAAACAAAAAAACTTGGAAAAACTATCCTCGTAATAGTTTTTCCAAGTTTCATTTTATCTTCTATAATCCAGCCATCAATTGTGCTTGACGCAATTCTAATTGTCGTACATCGCGCGGCAGGAATCGACGAATCTCGTCTTCATTAAAACCAACTTGTAGACGTTTATCATCAATCATGATTGGACGGCGAAGCAATCCAGGATTGTTTTGCACAAGTTCCAATAGTTCTTGTAACGGCAGATCATCTAAATCCATGTTCAGTTTTTGGAATACTTTGGAACGTGTCGAGATGATTTCTTCTGTTCCGTCTTCTGTCATTTGTAAAATCGCTTTTAATTCAGAACTGTTCAATGGTTCTGAAAAAATATTACGTTCAACAAATGGAATCTGATGTTCTTGCAACCACGCACGAGCCTTTCTGCAGGAAGTACAACTTGGGGAAGTATATAATGTTAACAACGTGCACCACTCCTTTTCGTGATAAGAATCACTTTTTTGTAACAGAAGATCATAATAATCTCCCATCTGTTTCTATTATACATAATCAACTTTTAAATAGCTACCTTTTTTTCATAATTTTTTTAAAAAAATGAAAGTTATCTAAGGTTAATATACAGTAAAACCAGCGTTCTTGCTTTTTTCATCATTTAAAAATTAGAGTTTTCAAATCTAATTCAAATTTTAGAAGACAATGAAACAGCAAACAAAACTGTACTATTATTTTATCTAAAAACACAAATGAAACCGATTTCTTAAGATTTTTTATGTTTTTTATTTCTTTGATAGTAATGTTTCTTGTCATTTTAGATAATATTGTTCTTTATTATAACGCTTATTTTCTCTGTTATATAAGCGCAATATTTTAAAGCAATGATTACTAGATAAAATTTACTATAAACAAATAAACTAAATAACGTTATTTTATGTTTGAATAGTTATACTGAGACTGTATTAAAAAAATAAACCTTTCGAAAATTCCTCAGAGATTGCATTAAAATAAACCAACCGAGTTACACAATAATGATTAATTTGTTCATCAAACCTATTGACGTGTTTCATGATTTTTAGTGAAAAAAACTGAAATATAAAAACCTTATTCTGTCAAGGAAACAGAAATATAGTAAGAAAAACCTTTATTTATCAGCTTTTTTAGATGATTTTTTCTGTTACAATAGTCAAGGATTTGTGAAAAAATCAATGAAAACCGAAAGGCGTGTAAAATTTTGATTAAATCAGTTGTGTTTGATGTTGATGATACAATGTATGATCAGCAGCAGCCATTTCGAAATGCGGTAAAAAGAGTCGTGCCGCTTGTTTCAGATGAAGATATGCATCCACTATATATCCGATTCCGTCATCATAGTGATGAAAACTTTCCAAAAGTAATGGCAGGAGAGTGGACGCTAGAATATATGCGAGCACATCGAATCAGCCAATCACTAAAAGATTTAGACTACCCTCACATCACAGAAGAAGAAGGTCTCCTATTTCAAAAAATTTACGAGGAAGAACTTGATAATATCTGTTTGCATGAGGAGGTCAAAAAAACACTTGACTTCTTGAAGGAAAAAAATGTCCCATTAGGAATTATCACAAATGGACCGACTGACCATCAGACAAAAAAATTAAAACAACTTCAATTGAACAATTGGATTCCTTCCCACAACATGCTGGTTTCTCAAGCAACAGGTTTCCAAAAGCCAGAAAAAGAGATTTTTCAGCTTGCTGAGAAAGAATTTTATATGCTTCCAGGAGAGACTCTATATGTTGGCGACAATTATGACAATGATGTTTTAGGTGCAAAAAGTGCCGACTGGCAAGCACTTTGGTTCAACCATCGAGAACGCAAAATCGACCAGACCCCTATTTGCGATATCGAAATTTCTTCTTTTGATCAGCTGTTAGAAACAATGAAGACAATCTTTGCTTAACGCCTATAAATAAAAACAAAAAATAATAGCAAGGAAATCGGGATAAAACAGAAACCCAGCTTCCTTGCTATTTCTTAAATCAACTAAACACCTGCTTTTTTCGAAAAATCTTCTTATCCATTACTGAACGATTGTTTCGAATCTCTTACTTCTCAATCTCTCCTACACTTAAGATCATGCGGATATCTTCTTCAGTCAGTTTTGTCAGCTGTTCTTCATTTCCTTGGATCACTTTTTGGAACAGTTCGCGTTTTTCTTGTTGGAGCGAATCCATTCGTTCTTCAATCGTTCCTTCAGAAATCATACGCCACACTTCTACCACATTTTTCTGTCCGATTCGATGCGCACGACCAGCAGCTTGTTCTTCAATTGCAGGGTTCCACCAAAGGTCATACAAGATGACCGTATCTGCTCCTGTCAAATTCAGTCCCGTTCCCCCAGCCTTTAAAGAAATCAGGAAAACATCTTTTTCGCCTGCATTAAATGCATCTACCATACTTAATCGATCTTGCGGTTTTGTACTGCCTCTTAAATAAAATGTTGAGATTCCCAGCTCGGCTAACTCTTCTTGTAAGATAGTAAGCATACCTGTAAATTGAGAAAACAGCAGAACTCTGCGTTTGTTCTCTTTGGCAGCGACTAATAGATCTTTTACTTGTTCGAGTTTGCCAGAACCGCCTTGGTAATCTTCAATAAACAGACGAGGATCGCAACAAATTTGACGCAACCTTGTCAGACCTGCTAGTATCCCGATCCGGTTTTTCTTGAATGCTTCAGAATCCATTGACGAGATTTCTTCACGCATTTGACGCAAGTAAGCTAAATAAACGGTCTTTTGTTCTTCTGTCAGTGCAGAATATAGATTCATTTCTGTTTTTTCTGGTAAGTCTTTCAACACAGTTTGTTTATCTCGCCGTAAAATGAACGGTCGGATCATTTGCGCAATTTCTTCTGCGGCAAGTTCTCTGAATTTTGTTTTGGTTGGGAAAAATCCTGGCATGATTGTTGCAAACAATGACCACAATTCTTCTAAATTATTCTCGATTGGTGTCCCACTTAATGCAAATCGCTGAGGCACAGCTAATTCTCTCAATGCTTGAGCAGTTTTCGTACTACTATTTTTGACCATTTGCGCCTCATCAAGGATCAAATAATCAATTTTTTGTGACTGGTAATCAGCTAAATCCTGTCTCAAACTGGCATAAGAGGTCACTCGAATATCTGTGTCTTTAGCCAGCAATTCTTCCCGTTCTTTTTTATTCCCATTGATTACTTGGATATTCAAAGAAGGAGCGAATTTTTTTACCTCTGCCTGCCAGTTGTAGATTAAGCTGGCCGGCGCTACGATCAAAGCAGAAAAGCTTTCCCGTTCTTCTTTTTCCGAAAGTAAAAAGGCAATCGTCTGCAGTGTTTTCCCAAGTCCCATTTCATCGGCTAAGATACCGCCAAACTGATAATGGCCTAACATCTTCAACCACCGGAACCCTTGCTTCTGATACTCTCTCATCTTTGCATTCAATCCTTTGGGAAGTTGCGCCTGATACCCTTCTGGATGAATGAGATCTTGGACCATCGTTTGAAACGATTCGCTAAAAGTAGCATTGCTTTTTTCCAATTGATTTTGAATGATCAGTCCTTGATTCTTAGGTACATGGATCGTCCCTTCTTCTGAACGTATTGACTCTCGTAATTGTTGCAATACTTGACTTGTTTGTTGGAATTCCTCTGAATCAAAAGAAAGAACCTGTCCATTTTCCAATGTATAAAAAGCATCATTTCGCAACAAGCTTTGCAGTACATGATCAATCTCTTGCTCTTCTATCCCCGATACGTCGAACCGAATATCAAGCCATGAACCAGTCTCGGTTACTTCGATTTGCGGTTGATGTTTATGCGCATCTAAATACAACTCCCGCAACTTTCTGCCAAGTCTGACTTCACCAAACTGACGGAAGACAGATAGTTCTGTACGGAAAAAGGCATATAGTTCCTCCCCGCTTGGCAATGGACGCTCATAGCCAGTTTCATTTTTCTGGTAGCGATACATCCTGAATAAATCAAGGACTCGTTTTTCTTCAGCTCTGTCACGCAGCACCTGAAAGTCCTGATTTGCCGAGACCTCATGTTTTGGATCGGTCGAATAGATGACTTCGCCATAGACGAAATCGACTCGAGCTTGGATTTTTCCTTTGGCTTTTCGAAAAAAGAAAATAAATTCGACTGGAATATCTGCTACTTCCTTTTCTACTTCAGAGGCAATCACTACGTCTCCGATCTCCGAAAGAAGAGGAATGATTTCTTTAAACAAGGCCGGTAGTTCTTTTTTCTTGAATACTACTTCTGGTTTCTCCAATCGGCGAATCAATTGTTTCCAAGTTTGATAAACTGTTTGTTGATGCTTCGTTAGAGAATAGAATACTCCCTGGATAAGCCCCCACTGATAATGCATAAAGAAAAAATCAAAATCATTCAATGCTTGCAATAAATAGTCTTCTCCCTGTTTTTCCACTTTGAATGATAAAGGCTTGTTTTGATCGGAAAATTGGATTCCTTGATCGTTTTGTTCATTTATCTGCAGATGCAAACGTGTCGTCTGATTCATCTGTTCTAGTAGGAAGCGGGCTTGTTCTACTGGGAGAAGCAGGTATCTTTTGTCTAGTTTCCCTTTGACTTGCAAGCCATTCGTGCCTAATAATTGATGCGTTTGGGCACTTCCTGCAAGATGAGCGAGTATTTTTTGATCTTCTTTTTGAAAAGCCCGTTTATCTAGACGAAACTGATACTGCTTATTGACTGTGTAGGTTTCTTTTTCTGTGTAAGCCTGTAAAAAATCATAGATGTTTTTTACGATATATGTTTTTTTCGGCGATGCCAAAGAACCGATACGTAAGTAAAGCGCCAAAATAGAAAGCTCTGGATGATACTGATTTGTCTCAATCGTTTCTACTTGGTATTCAATAATCAAGGGTTGCACCGCTTGAGGATTTTTTTGTGTTTTTAGACGAGAAAAACCTTTTGCAATGATTTCTCCTTCACTTGTTGTTTTTACCGGTTCTAACATCGGCTGGTCTTTTTTCATGATACGAGATAGATTTTTCGACCGTAAGTAAAGTTCCACAGCAACTGTATGCTTACAATATTTATGTTCCTCCCAATATGGACATTGGCAGTAATCTATCTCTTTTGCTGTCCCATCCAAATCAACCATATACAATTCACTGCCCAAGACTTCTGCATGCCACACGTTTTCTTCTTGGTCAGGGACAACCGATAACACTCGGCCTTCTTGCAAGTATTGATGCCCACGTGCAATGACTTTTTCCGGAATACTCCATTTCATAGTTACCAATCTCCCTTTTTATCCAAGTTGATAGCGTATTTTGCTTTGTCCGCTACCTTCTGTATCAATTCTTATTTGCTGTAATACTCGTTCTTTCAATTCTCTTACATGACTAATGATCCCGATCATTCTTCCTTCACTTTCAATCGTTTCTAAAGCTTCCATCGCCATTTCCAAAGCTTCTTCATCTAATGACCCAAAACCTTCATCAATAAACAATGCATCGATTGCTACCCCACCAGCTTGTGTCTGAATCACATCCGCAAGGGCTAATGCTAAAGAAAGTGCTGCAATAAAACTTTCACCGCCAGACAGCGTATGCGCGCTTCGAGACATGCCTGCCTGATCATCATAGATATTGATTTCTAATCCGGTTTTCCCTCGATAACTGCCGATCGTATCCGCTAGTTCAAACTGATAACGATTTTTCGTTAAACGTTGGAGATGATCATTTGCTACTTGTAACACTTCTTGTAGATAAACTTGAAGCACATACCGTTCTAAACTAGTCTTCTTAGGATTTTCTCCGTTGAATGTTTGCGAAAGCTGCTGTAATTGCGTAAGTTCATCTAATTGCGTCTGGCTTGTGTGATAAATCGAAAGACATTCATCGTAGATTTTCTGGTTATTGATTTTTTGTTCTTGTAAACTGTATATCTTTTCTTGCTTTGTTTCGATCATCTCTCTTATCTCTTCCAATTGCTGGCTGATCTCTTCTGTATCTGGAACTATCTCCGTCAGCTGGATATTTTCTAATTGACGTAGTCGGTCAGCTGTCACTAATTGTGCTTCATGATAAGTAGTGATTATGCGCTGGTTCTCTTCGTATTGTGCTTGCTGTTGTGCGAATGCACAGACTTCCTCAGTTGTTGAAAAATACGATTGGCTTTCCAGCTTTTCAGCTATTCTTTGCTGTTCTTTTTCTATTTTTTCATCTATTTTTTCTATTTGTTCCTGTTGAAGATCAAGTTGTGTCCGAAGCATATGCAGATCTTGCAACAATTGCATTCCTGCTTTCTGCTCAGCAGCGAGTTGGTTTGAGTCTTCTTCTAACTGTTTTTCAAGTTGTCGTATCTCTTCTTCTAAACAGTTGCTATCCGTATCTTGTAATTGTTTTTCTAAACTTTTGATTTCGCCTTGCAGTTGTTGAAGCTGATTATTTTTTGCTGTCTGTTGCTGCTTGTAGACAGCTAATTGCTGCTCAAGCTTTTCTACTTGTTGGCTTATTTCTTCCAGTTCTGCTCTTGCATTGGCTATCTTGCTTTTTCGTTTATCTAAAGATTGTTCGATTACTGTAAGAGCAGTTGTTGTTTTTTGTTCTGTTATCGCAGGAAATGCCTGTTGCAAAGCCTGTTGTAAGTGTTTTTCTTGTCCATCTAGTTGTATATTCGTTTCCATGATTTTTTGTTCTAAATCAGATAATTGCTGTTGAAGATTATTTTCATATGCTTCATTTTTGGCAATGATTTGCTGGGTTCTTTCTACAGCTGACTCAGCTTCTGCCAGTTGTTGCTCTACTTTTAAGATATCTTCCTTATTTGGCTGTTCATGTTTTGATTGTTGTACGGGATGTTCTGTCGACCCACAAACCAGACATGGTTCCCCCGGACGCAAAAAAAGCTGAAGACGAGCAATTTGCTGCTTTGCCCATTGGCTTTTCAGCTGTTCTGCTTGTTCTATCTGTTGTTTCAATCGCTGATTATTTTTTGTTGTTTCTTCGGCTGCTTTTTTGAGTTCTTCTCTTATCTGTTCGAGTGATTCGATACTTTTTGTTTTTTGTTGTTCTATTTCCTGCTGTTTTTCATCTAGATGTTTTAACTGTCCAAAAGCAAGACGATCTTCCTGCAGTTTTTCCTGATCCAATAAGATTTCTTGAAGAATTCGAGTTCTTTCCTGATAAATAGCCTGTTTTTGATGTAGCTTTTCGGCGTTCATTTCTTCTTTATCTAATGAATGTTTTAATTGTTCTGCTTCTTGTTTTTTACTACGCAAGGCTTCGACAATCGGTACCATCATCTGTTTGTTTTGCAATTGTTGAGCAGCTTCTTTGATTTTTGTTTGCCGATGTATGCGGTCTGTTTCATTTTTTTGCCACTCTTCATAATACTGCGTAGTCATCGCTAGTTTCTTTGTTTGTTCACTGCTTTTTTGTGACAGTTCTATTTTTTCAGCTTTTATTTCTTTCAGGTGCTGGATTGGTTCAATTAAGCGTTGTGTAAATTCATAATACCCAATCCATCGTTTCTTTTCCTCTATTTCGTCTTTTTGAGCGGCTAATTTCTTTTGCTTATTTAGTAATGTCGCTTTTTCTTCATAGCTTTTTTTCAAGGTTTCAAAACGATAGTAGGAATTTTCTAATTGTTTCTGTTTCTCCTGATAGTCTGCTAAAACTTCTTTTTCTTCAGTGATTTGTTTTTCTAGTATGGCCTGATGGTTTGTCCATTGGGAAAGAACGGCTTCAAACCCTGCTGCTGCTTCCTCTTCTTTGACTAAAACAAATCTTTTTTGCAAAAGATGAAGTTCTTGCTCTAAATGATCTAGTTTTTGTTGCTGTTGCTTTGCTTTTTCCTTTAATCGCTCATTAAACTGTTGGAAAAGCTGAGTACCGAACAAATGACGTAAAACAGTCTCTTTCTCACTGCTTGATGAAACCAAAAAATTACGGAATTCTCCTTGGGGCAGTAAAACGATTTGGGAAAACTGTTTCGCATCGAGATTCATCAGTTCTCTGATCAACTGGTCTGCTTCTGTACGTTTTGTGATTTGTTTTATTTCTTTTCCTTTCCCATCAAAAATGGTCAACGTTACTTTAGCTGCCTGTTTTTTTGTTCCGTTTCCTTTTCGTTTCGCTAAAACTTGTTCTGGTTTTCGTTCGATTTCATAGTTCATCTGCTGATGTTCAAAAGAAAAAGTCACGCTTGTTTCTTCTTCTGGTGTAGCAAACAAGGAACGCATCTCTTTTCCAGAACGAAGTCTTCCGGAAGTTTCACCAAAAAGTGCGAAAGTGATCCCATCAAAAATCGTCGTTTTTCCTGCTCCAGTCTTCCCGCTGATCAAAAAAAGCGGTGCTTCTGTCAATCGTGAAAAATCAACGGTCTCATTGATAAAAGGACCAAAATTTTTAAGTTTTAATTTTTTCGGTTTCATTCTTGATCATTCCATTTCCATGATTTCTTGCAACGTTTCTCCGAGCCATTTTTCTTGGTTTGCCGTTAGCTGTTCTTCCGTCATTTCACTAAAAAATGCTTCTGCTAATTTTTGAGGATCTTTCATTTCTAGTACTTTTCGTTTGCGCTTTGTTTGTTCTGCTCGGCCGTTTGCCCGTTCAATCCCCAAAATACGTGGATATATTTGCCGAAGCTGGTTCATCATATTCGGGATGATCGTTCTGTCCGTGAGATAGATATGGATATAATTCTCCCGATTGACGGACTGATAGAAGGCAGGATCCAACAATTCTTTAAAACTTGCTGTTATTTCTTCAATATCATGCAGTGGTTCGATCTCCCTAAAATTCAACTCTAGGTCTGTTGCCAGATCAACGATCCATACGCCTTTTTTCTGGTTGATCTCAGATAGAGAAAATTTCAACGGCGAGCCACTGTAGCGAGCATTATCTTGCCTTAAAGCAGCTTGATTATGCAAATGTCCTAGTGCTACATAATCAAACGGTGCAAGCAGTTCGCCTGGGATCGAATCCAGACCCCCTACTTCGATTTTCGTTTCCGAATCAGATTTTACACTTCCCATTACAAAAAAATGGCTAATCAATACGTGTTTTTTCCCTGAATCGAACAGCTCTTCCATTTTATCTATCACTTTTGCTACCGCTTGCTGGATCGTGCGGATACTGTCATCTTCAAAATATAATCTGGCTGCAATTGGTTCAAAGTAAGGAAGAAAGAAAAATTGTATGTTGTTAAACTCGACTGGTTCGAAAGCTTCTGCTAGCTGCGTTCGCAAAAAATAGTTCGAATAACTGAACCATGGCGTACCAGCTGAAAGTCGCGTACTGCTATCGTGATTTCCTGATATAGCAAAAATTGGGATTCTTTCCTTTAAATTCCAATCAACCATCAATTCATTGTATAATGCTACGGCATCGACAGCCGGCACACTCCTATCATATAAGTCTCCTGCAATCACGATTGCCTCTACTTTTTCTTCTTTCGCGATATTCAGTATAGAAGATAATACATGACGTTGGTCTTCAATCAAGTCATAACCTTGTAGTTTTTTTCCGATATGCCAATCGGCTGTATGTAAAAAACGCATCCAATCACCCCAAAAAATGTCCTTCTAATCATTATAACACTTTGATCCATTACATGACACCCGTCTTCTATTTTGCACGTTGGAAAGCAAAAAGAGGGCAGACTTGACGTCTCTCCCTCGTTTTTCATCGAAAAGTCTGAACAGAACAGGAGATTCAAAAAGACCGCCCACTCCTAAACTTATCACTTTATTTTTTTTTGATTTCATATTTGAAATCTGGGTTCACTTCTTTGTCCAATTTATCAAAAGCCGCTTGTGTTCGTCGTTCGATCTCCGCCATTCCTTCTTTATCCGTTTTCTTGATATCTGATAGGTCGATTGGTTCACCGAAACGCACTGTCACTCTCTTACGCTTGAACAAATCCCCAAGTGTCAGCGGACCTTGGTATACGGCTGGCACGATTTTCGCTTTAGACATTCTGGAAATCAACGCCATCCCGCCTTTAAGTTCTGTAGCATGCCTTGTCCCACTGGGGAACATGATTAAACTCAAATTTGTCGATTTTAAAATCTTTACAGGTGTTTTAATGACACTTGGTCCTGGATTCTCTCTTTTAACTGGAAAAGCATTGGATCGAGTTAATATAAATCGCAGAACCGGATTTTTGAACAGTTCTTCTTTTGCCATAAAGCTGAATTCCTTCGGTGCTGCAGCTACCGCTAGATATAATGGGTCCCACCAAGTACGATGGGGGGCAACTAGTATGTAATTCTCATCTTGCGGTAATACTTCTTTATTCTCATAACGGGCATTTCCATTGACTAAAGCTAATAGTACTCGAACTACCCCTCGCATAAATCGATAAAACATAGTCTCTTCCTTTCCCTTCTTATGGTCATAGTATGCATAAAAAACAGAGGTTTGACAAGCCACCTTGGTTCTTTTTAATAAAAATAGTATAATACAAACGACTATTTTTTTCATTTTGGAGGGAATCCATGCTTCACGAAGACGAACGAATCGACCAATTATACGCAGAAGATATCAAAATTATCCAAAGTTCCCAAGTATTTTCTTTTTCTTTAGATGCTGTGCTACTTGCTCATTTCTCTCGTGTGCCTAAAAAAGGACAGATTGTTGACCTTTGCGCAGGTAATGGTGCAGTTGGCCTGTTTTTAAGCAAACGAACTCAAGCAGCTATTGATGCTATCGAACTTCAGCCTCGCCTAGCAGACATGGCAAGACGCAGCATCGCGCTGAACCATCTAGATGAACAGATGACAGTCCACACCATCGATCTGAAAGACAGCTTATCCGTCGTTCGGCATAATTCTTGTGACTTAGTCGTCTGCAATCCACCTTATTTCAAAGGGCTGCCAACAAATAAAACGAACCCTAATAAACACCTAGCAATCGCCCGTCATGAAATCCATACAACATTAGAAGAAGTGATCGACAATTCAAGTAAGTTACTAAAAACAAATGGGCGTTTCGCTATGGTCCATCGACCTGAACGATTCTTAGAGATCATCCAAATTATGCAAAATCATCGGATTGCACCTAAACGGATCCAATTTGTTTACCCAAAAGCTGGAAAAGAGGCAAATATTTTGTTAGTTGAAGGAATCAAAGATGGTAAATTAGATGGATTCAAAGTCGCTCCGCCATTGATCACTTACGATGCAGACGGGGAATACACAGCAGAGATTCATGAGATGCTCTATGGCAAATAAACATTATTTTTACGTATTATTCTGTAAAGATCAGACATTTTACGGTGGGTACACAACAGACCTTTCTAGGAGACTAGGGGAACATAACAATGGTACTGGCGCTAAATATACACGTCTTCAAAAAAGAAGACCTGTTAAGATGATCCATGCAGAAGTATTTTCTTCAAGAAGCGAAGCAACAAAAGCAGAAGCTGCATTCAAAAAACTCACCCGAAAACAAAAAGAACATTATTTGAAGACACACTCAACCGTTTTGCTTCCTGAAAATAGATAACTGTTAAAAACACGATAAAAAAACTTCAGGCAAAAACAACTGTTTTTGCCTGAAGTTTTTTGTAGCTATTATTCTGATACGTTTGTCTCGCTGCTGTTCGTACTTGAACTTCCTCCTAGCAAGGCTTCACTGACTAAGTGAATGTAATGTGTCATCCCTTCAGGATTTGGATGGACTTGATCATCATAAAACCAGTCACTATGGTCATTACTGTAGCTATACCAATCAATCAGCGTCATATTGTCGTATTTTTTCGTCATCTGTTCAAGCATCGCATTCACGTCATTTTGCCAACGTTTCGTCGGTACTCGGACATTGACCCAGTATACTTTTCGATCACCGATTGCATCCATCACGCTATCAAACTGAGCTTCAGAGAATGAGCCATTCGTTCCTAATCCAATTAGAACAGTGTCTTTCAATAAATCTTGTTCCTTTAATTTTTCAATATACGGTACACTGGCGTATAATTGTCGCCCCACATCGCCATCTACCACTACTTTTGGATAAAGCTCTTGTAGATCAGTTGCAGCATCTAGCATAACTGAATCACCAAATGCCGTTAGCTCTAATTTTTGTGCCTTGTTTCCTTGGGCCTTAGACAACTCGTACTTATCAAGAATCGCTTGGTCAACTGAACTAGTGGTATTTTCTGAATTGTTTCTGGTTTCTTCTGCTAATTTTTTACTTTCAGCGATCTTTGCCTGCAATTGTTTTTGATCGGCCGTTACAGCATTTTTCGGTGCCGTAACGAAACCAACGAATGCAATTGCTACAAGTAATGTGCCTGGAACGACCCATGGTTTGCTCTTACTGATGATCGGTTTGCTGAACCATCCTTTCATCACTTGGAATGTACGACCATAGTCAAAACGTGCTAGCGGACGTTCCACATATCGATAAGAAAGTTCACTGATGATTAAAATCAATGTAATTTCCACTAAAGTATGGAACAGAACATGATCAGCAATATCAGTCACTTTTGCTTCATAAAAAATCATAACTGGAAACTGATACAGATAAATCCCGTAGCTTCGTTTGCCAATCCAAGTAAATACTGGATTTGTCAGCCAACGATTCAAGCTTGCTCCAGGATGTGCTGTCACTGCAACTAGTACTACGCATAACAGACTCACTAGGAGCATCCCTCCATAATAGATGAAATTGTAATGATCATCTAAAAAGAAGAAGCAAAGAATCAGTGCCAGCAGTGAGATTCCTCCAGCGATATTCAGGATACTTTTTGCTTGTTTCGGGATGTTTTTCTTCAAACGAGTACTTGGCCAAACAAAAGCGAGCGCACTTCCCAACCATATAGAAAACAGCCGGGTGTCCGTTCCATAATAAACACGGGTTGGATCGCCCCCTGGTGTATACAAAATCATCATCAAGATCGCAGAGAGGAAAGATGTACCTAACACGGTATAAAAGATCCATTTTCTTTTACGAACAAATACCATCAACAATACAAACAAGATTGGCCAAACCAAATAGTTTTGACCTTCTACCGCTAAAGACCAGATATGTGTAAACGGTGATTCATTAGCAAATCGGTCGAAATAAGATAAACCGTTATTGATTTGCCACCAATTGTTGACATACAGTAAGCTGCTGACGACAACTCCTCGAAGATTATTCAACAATCCTCGCTGGAACAAGGTGATATAAGCCGAAGCTGTAACAAGCATAAAAACGAGTGCCGGATAGAGTCTCTTCATTCTTCTGACATAAAATTGCCAAATATTGATTTTTCCATTTTGTTCCCATTCCTGCCTTAGCAGATCCGTGATCAGATAACCAGATACGACGAAAAAAATCGGAACGCCCAAATAGCCGCCTTTCATACTAGTTGGCAGAAGGTGATAGAAGATAACACCAACCACAGCTAATGAACGGAGCCCATCAAACCCAGTGATGTAGCGGCTGTTTTTTAACCTTTTTTGTTTTTCCATTCAATATTCCAACTTTTCATAAACTTTTTTCATTCGTAATATACGGGTATTAAGTGAAAATAGCAAGTAGAATCGTGTCCTTTCTCTACTATTTTTTTCTATCATCCCATAAATTTTAAAAAATAAACATGCTTTTTTTCAACTTTAAGAAAATTTCAAATAAAAAAGTAGTTTCTATTTGCTGACCCGTCCTTTGGTAGAAAAAAACTGCAGACAAACGAATGTCTGTCTACAGTAGTATTTCATGAATTTTTGTCAAACTCGATCTAAATGCCATCCTCGTAGAAA
Organism: Enterococcus sp. HMSC076E04; assembly: GCF_001814285.1. Classification (NCBI taxonomy): domain Bacteria; kingdom Bacillati; phylum Bacillota; class Bacilli; order Lactobacillales; family Enterococcaceae; genus Enterococcus; species Enterococcus sp. HMSC076E04. The sequence goes on from NZ_KV815599.1 coordinate 47,930, forward strand.
CGCCCAAGTATCTGGACATTTTCCGCGATACTTACAAAAGCTTGCGGATCAGAAGCTTTCATCGCTTCTCTGAGTAGAGGCAGTTCGTAACGTGTAACGATCGTCATCAATACTGTCTGCTTATCATGTTTATAAGCACCTTCTGCTTCATTGATGATCGTGATTCCTCTACGCATACAGTTTTGGATTTCATTCACTACTTTTTCTGGATGTTTCGTTACGATCATTACCTGCATTTTCTTTTGTTTAGTATAAACGACATCAGTTACTTTTCCACTGACGAAAATAGACAACGTACTGTAAAACATATATTGCCAGCCAAATAGAATCCCAGCAACAAAAACGATCAATGCATTGAAGTAGATCGAGATAGAACCAATCGACTTTCCTGTTTTTTTACGAATCGTGATACTCACGATATCTAGACCACCCGATGATAGGCCATTTCTCAACGCTAGCCCAATCCCTAGTCCCATCACAGCCCCACCAAACAACGCACAAATGATTGGATCGGTAGATAAGACTGTTTCCGGTAAAATATGGATACAAAGGGAGGTCAAAGTGACTGTGATAAAAGTGAAAATTGTAAACTTCTTCCCGATTTTGAACCACGCCAAGACGAACAAAGGTATATTCAGTAAATACAAAGTGGTTGATACCGGCACCTCGAACCCTATCAGTGATTTTGACAAAGTCGTCAAAATCTGAGCCAGGCCAGTAATACCACTTGAATAAATATGTCCTGGTTGATAAAAGAAATTCAATGCGACAGATGCGATCAACGCATAAACGATTGATACCGAAAGTTTGGTCGTGTAATCATGGTAAGCCCAATTTTCGAATGTTTTTTTCATGGAAAAGCCCCGCTTTATATGTTATGGCTTCATTATAAAGTGTTTTTCAATTAAATCAAGGTTGCCAAAAGAAGCAGATTCGACAAATCCTTTTTGCCTTTTTATCGGCTATTCTTCTATATTGGTTACATCAATATTCAATTCGAACAATTGTAAAGGTGAAACCATACTTGGTGCATCACTCATCACATCGGCTGCTTTTCCGTTTTTAGGAAAGGCAATGACTTCACGAATATTGTCTTCCCCTGCTAATAACATTGCAAAACGATCCAATCCTAATGCAATGCCGCCATGTGGAGGGAATCCGTAATCTAAAGCTGTTAGCAAGAAACCAAATTGTTCTTCCATTTGTTCTTTTGTAAAGCCTAAAGTTTTCAACACTTTTTCTTGAAGTTCCCGAGTATGGATCCGGATAGAACCTCCACCTAGTTCATAACCGTTCAAGACGATATCATAAGCTTCTGCATAGACTTTTGCAGGGTCTTCAGCCAGTAATGGGATATCTTCTGCTTTTGGCATCGTGAATGGATGGTGAGCAGAGACATATCGTCCTTCTTCTTCTGAAAATTCAAATTGAGGCCAATCAGTTACCCATAAGAAATTGAATTTGGATTCATCGATTAGTCCTAATTCTTTTCCTAAACGTGTTCGGATAGCCCCTAATGCAGCAGCGACGATTTCACTTTTATCTGCGCCAAACATCAGCAAGTCACCTGGTTCTGCATCTGTTGCTTTGATGATTGCTTCTGTTGCTTCTCCCATGAATTTAGCAATCGGGCCTTTCAAACCGTCTTCTTCCACTTTCAGCCATGCAAGTCCCTTAGCTCCGAATTGCCCTACATATTGTCCTAACTGATCCATATCTTTTCGTGAGTAGCGATCTGCAGCGCCCTTCGCATTCAATGCTTTCACGACTCCGCCGTTTTCAAGAGCCATTTGGAAGACTTTGAATTCTACTTCTTTGACTGTTTCGCTTAGATCGATCAATTCCATTTCAAAACGTGTATCCGGTTTGTCGCTGCCGTAGCGAGCCATTGCTTCATCATAGGTCATACGGGGAAATGGCAATGCGACTTCGATGCCGCGAACTTCTTTCATTACCTTCGCAATCAATCCCTCTGTGTAGGTTTGGATTTCTTCTGCTGTTAGGAACGTTGTTTCAATATCTACTTGCGTAAATTCAGGCTGACGATCTCCACGTAAATCTTCGTCACGGAAACAACGAACGATTTGATAATAACGGTCGAACCCAGCATTCATCAGCAATTGTTTGAACAGTTGAGGAGATTGCGGCAACGCATAGAAATGTCCAGCATGGACACGTGAAGGAACTAAATAGTCTCTTGCGCCTTCTGGTGTAGATTTTCCTAGGTAAGGTGTTTCAATATCTAGAAAGTCATTATCGTCTAAATAATGACGAATCGCTTTTGTTGTCGCATTTCTCAATTTGATGTTTTTAGTCATTTTGGGACGTCGCAGATCCAAATAACGATATTTCAAACGTATTTCGTCACTGATTGCTTGATCATCTTCAATTTGAAATGGCGGTGTTTTTGCTTGATTCAAAATCACGATTTCACTTGCAATCACTTCAAATTCACCAGTGGCCATTTTAGGATTTACTGCATTTTCACCGCGTCTTCTGACTACCCCAGTTACTTCGATCACGTATTCACTGCGGCATTTATCTGCGATTTCCCATGCTTCTTTGTTGATTTCAGGATTGAAGACGATTTGAACGATTCCTTCGCGATCACGTAGATCGATAAAGATTACTCCCCCAAGGTCTCGTCTTTTTTGTACCCATCCTTTTAATGTAACTGTTTGTTCTAATTGTTGTTCGGAAACTAATCCGCAATAAATCGTTCTTTGTGCCATTTCTTTTTTCCTCCTACTCGAATAAAGTCATTTCATCATAGACTTCATCAAAATGCTCATATATTTCTTCTAATGGAAAACTTTTTTCTTTTCGGCTTGCCATTGCTTTGACATTGATCGTTTGGCTAGCAAGCTCATCTTCACCGATCACCAATACTAATTTGGCATTCGCTTTATCTGCTGTCTTAAATTGTGCTTTTGCTTTACGGTTCATGAAGTCGCGGTCAGCTGAAAAACCGAAGTTTCGAATCGCTTGGACCACTTTCAATGCTTCGATATTTGTTTCGTCTCCGAGTGCGACCACATAAGCATCTAACTCATTAAATGCAGGGATAACTACTTCCTCTGCCTCCATAGTCAAGAGTAATCGCTCGATACCCATTGCAAATCCAAAGCCAGGTGTTGAAGGACCACCCAGTTCTTCCACTAGATTGTCATAACGTCCGCCTGCGCAAATCGTTGCTTGTGCCCCCATTTTCGGTGCGTCACTCATGATTTCAAAAATCGTATGCGTATAGTAATCTAATCCGCGAACCATGTTACTGTCGATTTCATAAGGAACAGCCAATGCATCCAGCATGGAAACAACGGTATCAAAATGTTTTTGAGCAGGTTCGCTTAAATAATCTAAGATAGATGGCGCATCTGCTACAAATTTTTGATCTCGTTTGTCCTTACTATCCAACACACGCAATGGATTTTCGTGAAGACGGCGTTTAGAGTCTTCACTCAACTCTGCTTCAAAAGGTAAAAGATAATCGATTAATGCTTGACGATAGGCTTGACGTGTGTCTTTATCACCCAATGAATTGATGACTAGACGGATTTGCGTGATTCCCAACTGTTTGAAGAAATCGAGTGCCATCACCATGCTCTCCACATCTGTTGCAGGATTCTCTGATCCAAATGCTTCTACTCCGATCTGATGGAATTGACGTAACCGTCCTTTTTGCGGACGTTCGTAGCGAAACATTGGTCCCATATAAAAAGTTTTGAACGGTTTTGCATACTCTGGACCGAATAATTTATGCTCAACAAAAGAACGAACGATTGGCGCTGTACCTTCTGGTCGAAGCGTCACATGACGTTCCCCTTTGTCATAAAAATCATACATCTCTTTTGAAACGATATCCGTCGTATCACCTACACTGCGGGATATCACTTCATAATGTTCAAAAATCGGTGTACGCATTTCATTATACTGATAATCTCTGAACAATAAACGTGCTGTTTCTTCGACAAACTGCCATTTTTCTGATTCGCCTGGCAAAATATCATTTGTTCCTTTTGGTCTTTGGAAACTCATAGTTTTCTCTCCCTTTCTTAGCTATGTAAATAAAAAAATCACCCTTGTTCATCATGAACAAGGGTGAATGAAATTCATACACGGTACCACCTAATTTTGAAAGATTTCTCTTTCCTCTTACGAATAACGCTCGTACGCGGGACGGCTTTTCACTCGTCCATCTCCAGAGTGTCTTTGGGCTAATGAAACTTTGGATCATTTTCAGCCTCGATGATCCTCTCTTGTAAAGTTTCAAAAACTTACTCGCTCTTTCATTGACATTTCGATATTACTTATAACCTACTAAAAACCAATCTCAAAGTCAAGAGTTATCTGACTATTTTCCCTCACAAAAACGTTTTAGTTCAGCTTTTTGTTCTTTTGTTTTAGACTAGAAAAAAAGGAGGAATCAGCTATGGCAGAAATAAGAATCGGACATTCACAAGTCTACGCAGAACAGCTTGGACTAGGAGCAAATGCCGTTGGGGGACACAATCTTTTTGACGGTTTGGAAGACGAAACAGGAAAACAAGTGGTTCGTACAGCTTTGAATAGCGGAATCAATTTGATCGATACCGCCTATGCTTATGGAAACGGCCGTTCTGAAGAACTGATCGGTGAGGTATTGAAGGAAAAAGAATATGATCGTTCACGTATCGTCATTGCTACAAAAGCTGCTCATGTACCAAATAAAGGACGAACATTTGACAATTCACCCGAGTTTCTCAAACAATCGGTGGAAGACGCACTGAAACGTCTGCAAACTGATTACATCGACATTTTTTATATCCACTTTCCGGATAAAAGCACCCCAAAAAATGAAGCAGTTGCTGCATTGCATGAATTGAAAGAAGCAGGAAAAATCCGAGCAGTTGGTGTATCGAACTTCACGTTAGAACAATTGAAAGAAGCGAATACAGATGGATATGTCGATGTAGTAGAAGATAAATACAGTTTGATCCATCGGCAGTCTGAAAAAGAATTATTTCCTTATCTTGAAAAAAACAAAATCAGCTTTGTCCCCTATTTTCCTCTTGCTTCCGGTTTACTGACAGGAAAATATGAACGTGGTCAGGAAAAACAATTCAGCGAAGGAGATCCTCGAAAAAGCAATCCGGATTTTCAAGGAGAACGTTTCAAAGAAATTTTAGCCGCTGTCGACATACTTCGCCCCATTGCTAAAAGATACCAAGCTACCCCTGCGCAACTTGTTCTAGCCTGGTATATGAAGAATCCGAGAGTGTCTGTAGTCATACCCGGAGCTAAACGTCCAGAGCAAGTCTCTGACAATGTCCAATCTTTAGATTTGCATTTATCCAGTGAGGATTATCAAACCATTGATGAAGCATTTCACGGATTTTGAGCAATTGACCTTATCCACTTATAGTAGTATGAAAAAAGGAAGATCAAACAGTGCTGATCTTCCTTTTTTCGATAAGTTTATACTAATCTAATTCTTATAAAGTAGCGCTCGGCTGTTTGGATAAGTCGGAAACTGATTGAATGGGATCGTCCAGTCTTGTTCAGGTACAGAGAATTCAAACTTGTTTACTAACTGATCGGAAAACACACGTAGGCTGTGGAGAGTGATCCATTCTCCTGCGCAGCGATGCATTTGTCGAAAATCTCCTCCACCTTGTGCAATCATCTCATATTCTTCTTTATATGAAATATCTTTTGCTTTTCCTAAATATCGTTTGATCATAAAGGAATCTGGTGCTTCAATCGTTCGTTCATCATGATCTGTTCCATATAAATCTAGAATGACCCAACTATCTTCTGGTATACGATAACCATCGACTTCTACTTCTTTCAGAGAAATCGCAGGTAACATCGGAAAGAACGGATAATAGCGTCTCATTTCTTGAATGAACGGATCTTGCAACGTAGAAAAGTCGTTTTTCAATTGTTGGTACAAATCAGGTCTGCTGAAAAGCGCGTGTCCCATCAACGCCGCCCATACAGTCAAAGCAACTGTCGGACGGATGATATTCAATAATTCAACAGCTGCTACTTCCAGAGGCAAAAGCTGTCCGTCTAGATCTGTGGCATTGGCAAATGCATACAATGCCACATTTTCTTTTCCAGCCACAGGATTTTTCCGAGCTTCCTCAATCAAACTTTGCGCCCATTTCTCTGATTTCTTGCGATTTTCGACACCTTTTATGTGATCAATCGGAGAAGTAAACGTTCCGCTGATCATGGAGATTTGATATTCTGCTAATTTTTCGACTTCATCCTTAGAAAGCAAAGATAAATTGATACCTGCCCACTCACAAATCGATGTAAAGAAAACCATCTTGCTTAAATCAAATAATTCAAATTGACCATGCTGTGTTTCAAGTGCTTGCGTCAGATTCTTATCTAAGATACGATGATAATCTTCCATTCTTTCGGGGGTCATCAGATCCATAAAAATATTTTTCCGATGATGATGGGCAGCTCCATCCAAAGTCTGTACTCCACCTTGACCAAAAAGTGTCTTCAACACTAATTTTGGCATAGCACCTTTTCGTTTGAAATTTCTTGGGTCATAAAATATTTTTGCCGCTGACGATCCGTAGATCACAATAGCTTCTTTATTGAAAATCTTTGCTTTGACAACGGGAGCGTCTGCTTCATGACGTAACTCCTCCAACATGTTGTATCCCTTTTGATACAATCTTTTTAGATCCGTGATTTTGACATCTACTACTGGTACTTCTTTCATCTTCAGCAACCTCCTAAAAATAACTTGTATAATTTAAGCTTAACTTTTTTTCTGACTGCTGACAAAAGAAGCGCTTTTTGTAGACGAGAAAAAAGTCGCTTAAGTTAGCGTTTTTCAGTCTAACTTAAACGACTTGATTTATATTTCTTATTGATGAAAACCAACTGACTTTATTTGTTTTTAGAATCAATAATAATCGTTACAGGTCCATCATTGACGAGAGAAATCGACATATCTGCTCCGAATTGTCCGGTAGCGACTGTGATGCCGCGACTTCTGATTCCTTCATTGAACGATTCGTATAAAGGAATAGCTATTTCTGGTCGTGCGGCTTCCACAAAACTTGGTCGATTTCCTTTTTTCGTATCCGCAAATAGTGTGAATTGAGAGACACTTAAAATTTGTCCTCCTACGTCTTCTACACTAATATTCATTTTTCCTTGATCATCTTCAAAAATACGCATTTGTGCGATTTTTTTTACTAGATATTCCACATCTTTTGGCGTATCTGTTTCATGGATACCTAATAAAACGAGTAGGCCACAGCCAATTTTTCCAATCTCTTGCTGATCAACTGACACTGCCGCTTGACTCACCCGTTGAATGACTGCTCTCATATCTGGCCCTCCTATCCATTCGTCCGGCGTACACTGTAGACATCAGGTACTGCTTTGATTTTATCCACGATACTTTTTAGGTGGGACAAATTCTGGATACCAACCGTCAAATGGATTGTCGCCATTTTATCTTTATTCGTCCGAGCTTCGACGCTGTTGAGATTTTTCGTCAGCGCATTGACTGTTTGAAGTACATCATTCAATAAGCCTGAACGGTTATAGCCGTAGATTTCCAAGTCTGCATCATACTCTTTTCGTGTATTCGATGTATCTTCCCATTCGACTTCAATCAAACGTTCTGCTACATTTGGTTTATCAGGCTGAACATTCGGACAATCTCGACGATGGATGGATATCCCTCTGCCTTTAGTGATGTAGCCAACGATATCATCACCAGGAATCGGATTACAGCATCGGCTGATACGAATCAGTAAGTTTTCTACCCCTTGAATGACAACGCCACCTTCATGACGTACTTTCATTTTCTCAGGTTCTTTTTTCGGCTGATTCATGATTTCTTCTGCTTCTTGCTTTTGCTGCTCGATTTTTTGTTCTTTCCGTTCTTTTTCTGTCAGACGATTGGCCATCGTCAAAGGACTGACTTCCCCGTATCCTACAGCTGCATATAAATCATCTTCTGATTGATAGTTAAAACGATCAAGTGCTTCTTGAAGTTTGTTTTTTGTCAAAATATCTTTAGGTGTAAACCCTAAATCTGTAATACACTTGACCACAGACTCGTGACCTTTGATCACATTTTCTTCCCGATCTTGTGCTTTGAAGAAACGCTTGATCTTATTTCTTGCTTTGCTAGTTGCCACCAATTTCAACCAGTCACGACTTGGACCAAATGAATTTGGAGAAGTCATGATTTCTATGATATCCCCGTTTTTTAATTTGTAATCAAGTTGCACCATTTTGCCATTTACTTTTGCACCAGTGGTTTTATTACCGATATCTGTATGGATACTGTATGCAAAGTCCAGTGGTCCAGATCCTTTTGGCAGCTCAGTAACGTCTCCTTTGGGCGTGAAGACATAGACTTTATCACTAAAGATATCTCCTTTTACACCTTCCATAAATTCAGAGGCATCATAGCTTTCATCTTGGAGTTCAAGTATCTCATGGAACCAGCTTAATTGTTTCGTCATACCATCTGGTTCTACTTTTTCATTTTTTCCTTCTTTATACGCCCAGTGCGCAGCCACCCCAAATTCAGCAATTTCATGCATTTCCTGTGTACGGATTTGGATTTCTACTGGATTTCCTGCCGGACCAATCACTGTAGTATGCAAAGATTGGTACATATTAGCTTTTGGCATGGCAATATAGTCCTTGAATCTGCCAGGCATTGGTTTCCATTTTGTGTGGATCGCACCTAATACAGCATAACAATCCTTGATTGAGTCTACGATTACTCGAATAGCTAGCAAGTCATAGATTTCGTTGAACTGCTTTTTCTGGTCTTTCATTTTACGATAGATCGAATAAATATGTTTTGGCCGTCCATAGATCTCTGCAAAAATCCCCAGCTCTTCTGTTGCTACTCGAATATCCTCAACAGTACCATTCACGTATTTTTCACGTTCTTCTCGCTTCGTCTGCATCAAATGAACGATACGGTAATACTGTTTTGGATTAAGATAACGAAGTGCTGTATCTTCTAATTCCCATTTGATTCGGCTGATACCTAAACGATGTGCAAGAGGTGCATAGATTTCTAAAGTTTCTTGAGCAATCCTTCTTTGCTTATCTTCCCGCAGATGTTTCAACGTACGCATGTTATGTAGTCTATCAGCTAATTTGACCATGATAACGCGTAAATCTTGAGCCATTGCCAGCAGCATCTTTCGATGGTTTTCTGCTAGCTGCTCTTCGTGGGATTTGTATTTTATTTTCCCTAATTTGGTTACTCCGTCTACTAACATAGCGACATCATCGCCAAATTCTTCTCTCAGATCTTCTAAGGTGACTTCTGTATCTTCAACAACATCATGCAAGAAGCCAGTAGCCACTGTATGGGGGTCCATTTTTAAATCTGCTAATATACCTGCGACTTGGATAGGATGGATAATGTAGGGTTCTCCTGATTTTCTAAACTGTCCGTCATGTGCAGCAGTCGCATATTCGCATGCTTTCTCAACAAATGCTACATGTTCGGGCCCCATATATTGACTAACGAGCTTTATGACACCGGGACCCGTTAAAATTTCTTCTTTTGGCACAGGAATCGATCCCCCTTTCTTTTTCGGTAAAACAGGAATCGGGACAAATATCTGTTTGATAGTTGCCCCAAAATCCGTGAAGTTATACATTTTTTTACGGAAATGTTCGCTTTTAAAAAGCTTTTTCAAACAATTTTTCGTATTCATTGTACAAATAATTGTTTCTATTATACAAATTGTTCCCTATTTTTTCAATTCTTTCCGTCGATACTCTTTTATTGTTGAAAAACGTTAGCTATGAGAGGGATCCATTAACTCCCATTGATAGCTAGCAGCACTTAATAAATAAAGAGGCGCTGTTTCTGTACGAAGGATTCTTGGTCCTAATCCACATAGTATCCCTTTGTGTTCTACGAAATAATCGATTTCCTCGTGGGATAAGCCGCCTTCTGGTCCAAAGACAGCTAAGATTCGACTGCCCGGTTTTGTTTCACTAAGAATTTTGGCTACATTTGATTTTTCGCCTTGCTTTGCTGATTCCTCATAAGCAACCAAGACCATGTCATAATCATCTAGCCGTTCAAATAAGTCACGTTTCGTTTCCAGTAACTCTACTGAGGGCACGATTTGCCGATGGGATTGTTCTGCTGCCTCTTGGGCAATCTTTTCAAGCCTTTGTTGTCGCTTCATGCGTTTCTTTGCATCCCATTTAACCACAGAGGCTGATGCCGGAAACCCAAGAAAAGCTTGTGCGCCTAATTCAGTGGATTTCTGAATAATCCAATCCAACTTTTCTCCTTTAGGATAGCCGCTCGCTATGGTTATCGAACTTGGCAATTCCTTTTGGTTTTCTTCTTTTTTAATTTCTTTCAGATAAACAGCATCTTCGGTGATTTTTGTGATTTCTGCAACAACGGCTATCTGATCATTGAATGCCAAAAAAACTTCATCTTTCGGTTCCATTCTCATAACCCGTACAATGTGATGATAGGTTTCCCCTTTTAAAATAAAATGGTCTTTTGGTTCATACGATTCTTTCAAAAAATATCGCTGCATCTATTCCACCTCTGGTTTTTTCAAAATAATTGCATACCAGTCTTTTTGTTGGAAAATTTGATCCACGATGAATCCTTGTTCTATCATAGCATCTAGAACCATTTGCTTCTTCTCTTCAATGATTCCTGAAACGATCAATGTCCCTGTTTGTTTTAGTAAACGCCAAGCATCCGGGATCATCAATAAGATGATATCTGCTAAAATGTTCGCAACGATTACATCACTTTCAATCTCGATTCCTTTCAAAAGATCATTAGCTGATACGTGGACATCTTTGGCTATTTCATTCATATCCATATTTTCTTTCGCTGAACGAACGGCTACTTCGTCTAAATCAAAGGCATAGACATCTTTCGCACCAAGATATTTTGCTGCAATACTTAGTACACCCGAACCAGTTCCAACATCTAGCAATGTTTCGCCACCACGCAATACTGTTTCTAGTGCTGTCAATGTCAAAGAAGTCGTCGGATGGGTGCCTGTTCCAAACGCCATACCTGGATCTAATGTAATGATTTTTTCTAGAGGATCTTCTGTCTGATAGTTTTCCCAGCTTGGCGCAACCGTCAGCATTCGCGTAATACGCACCGGATGATAATATTTCTTCCATGCTGTTGCCCAATTGCTTTCCTCTACTTCGCTAACAGTTACTTTGTTTTTTCCAATCGCTAGACCAAACTCAGGCAATTGCGTTATACGATCTTTGATAAAAGGCAAGATTTCCGGTAAAAAAGTCGTTTCTGGAAAATAAGCCATGACTAGCGCGCCTTCTTTCAACGATGTAAAATCATTTTTATCTAAAATTTCACCATATTGATCCGATTGAAAATGTTCAACATCTAAAGAGTCTTCAATCGCAACACCACTCGCTCCTGCCTCCATCAAAATATTAGCGACCGCTTCGACTGCTTCACTTTCGGTTTCTACTCTTACTTCATTCCATTTCATGTCTGTCACTCCTTAATAACTTGGGTACGGTAAATAAGTCTCTGTTTCATTTTGCTGTTTTGCTTCTACTAACTCTGCTAGTTTCTGATTATCCCAATGGAGTTCGAATACAGCTTCGTCATCATCTTCATCTAAAAAATCAAGCAAATCACTTTGCCCTTGTGCTAATACTTCATTCAAATATTCCACTAAAGAATCAGCTACTGATTTTGCCAACCCTTTTTTTCCTTCATAGGGGATTGCTGCTAGATAATTTTGTTCATCAAAAACAGATTTCTGAGGATTAAAAAGGAGTACGCTATCTTCAAATTCGATAATTGGTTCTTGCGAAACAATCCCTTCTGCATCATCAATCTCAAATTGTGCTTTATTTTCCGCAAACAAACGAACAACGATTTCGATCGTATGATTTTTTGTATCCCAATCTAAAGCCACATCATAGTCCGTCACTTGTTTTTCGATTATTTCATCTAAGTATGTTAATAGATCCTTCTTTTTCATTTTCTTTCCTCCAACCCCAATCTTCCTCGATTTGGTTTTTTCTTTGTAAAGAGATATATGGATTGCCAGACACAACAAAACGCAACGGCTTTTCTGTCCATTCCCCTTTGTTCGGGATACCGATCCTAGGCAAAGCATCGATTTTTTTTGGTATCTTCTTTTTCTCAAAAACTAAACGTAATGAACTATCTGCTATAGACTGACCGTAGAGTTCTTGAGGAATTGCTAATGCTTCCACTAATTTTCCAGGACCGTTGCTGATATCTGGACCAGTTTTTCCACCACGATTTTTACTCATTTGTTCAATCATTGCAGCTGGTTCGATTGCACGTATCATTACTCCTTGAGGAATCCCTTCTGGCTGAGTGATGATGTTCAAAATCCGATGAGTATGCATCGTGTAAAGGTAGATCGTACCTGGTTTTTCATACATTGCCCGCACACGTGGTGTTCTTCTTAAACCATAGCTATGGGCGGCCTCGTCTTCTGGACCTAGGTATGCTTCCGCGTCTACAATATATCCAGCTAATCTTCCTTCTGGTGTGTCATGCTCCAAATACATCCCCAATAAATCCCGCGCTACTTCCGGCGTCGTTTTATTCCAAAAAAATTCATCTATCTTTTGTTTATCCGTCATTTTTCTCACCTACTTTATCATACACAATATTAGTTGGATAAGCTATGAAAACAAAACAACAGAAGGCTGTTCTTTCTAGCTATATTACTAAATATGTTATAATTAAGGAACGTAAAAACAAGAAGGAGGAAAATCCTATGCAACAGCCATTGGCTTATCGCATGCGACCTCGAACGATCGATGAAGTCGTTGGTCAGCAGCATCTAGTCGGTGAAGGAAAAATCATACGCCGCATGGTCGATGCTCGCATGCTCTCTTCCATGATTTTATATGGGCCTCCTGGTACTGGAAAAACGAGTATCGCAAGTGCGATTGCCGGTTCTACTAATTATGCATTTCGCATGCTGAACGCTGCTACAGATTCAAAAAAAGATCTGCAGGTTGTAGCGGAAGAAGCTAAAATGAGTGGTACTGTGATCCTCTTATTGGATGAAGTACACCGATTAGATAAAACAAAACAGGATTTTCTGCTTCCTCATTTAGAAAGTGGCCGAATCATCTTGATCGGAGCGACTACTGAAAATCCTTATATTACTATCAATCCAGCGATCCGCAGCCGCACACAGATTTTTGAAGTCAAGCCATTAACAGAGCAAGACATCCAGTTGGCAGTGGAACATGCCTTAAAGGATAAGGAACGCGGTCTTGGTCAACAAGCAATTCAGTTAGATGAAGAGGCTCTTCTTCACCTTTCGCGTGCAACGAATGGCGATTTGCGTAGTGCATTGAATGGATTGGAACTGGCTGCACGATCGACTCCTCCAGATAAAGAAGGAAAGATTCATCTTACTCTGTCGATTATCGAAGAATGTGTCCAAAGAAAAGCTCTTACCCATGACAAAAATGGAGATGCTCATTATGACGTTATTTCAGCGTTTCAAAAATCGATTCGCGGAAGTGATGTGGATGCTGCCCTTCATTATCTCGCCCGTCTAGTTGAAGCAGGTGATCTGGCAAGTATTTGTCGTCGCCTGATGGTTATCGGTTATGAAGATATAGGTTTAGGCAATCCTGCTGCTGCTGCGCGTACAGTAAACGCTGTATTAGCTGCTGAACGATTAGGGTTACCTGAGGCACGTATCCCGCTAGCAGATGTCGTCGTTGATCTTTGCTTGTCGCCCAAATCCAATTCTGCCTATATGGCATTAGATGCAGCACTTGCTGATATTCGAGAGGGCAAAGCTGGAGATGTTCCCGACCACTTGAGAGATAGCCATTACAAAGGTGCGAAATCCCTCAACCGCGGTGTGGGTTATCAGTATCCTCATCATTTCGATCATGCTTGGGTCGATCAGCAATATTTACCAGATAGGCTAAAAAATGCTCAATATTACCAGCCAAAGGATACAGGAAAATATGAACAGGCGCTAGGTCAACAGTATTACCGCATAAAAGAGTGGAAAAAACATCCCCCAAAAAATTAAACAAGAAAACGGTTCTATTTCTGCGAGCTCTCTCATTGCTCTTTTTAAATTCATATGCTACTATAGAGATGGGAAATCTGTGATGTTCGAATTGTCCTCTTTGTGTGTTGACCGAACATTTTTATTGATATCTTGGGACCCGTCTTGTGTCACTGCTGGTAACATGCCTTATCATTTGGTAGTTCGAAGCTACGACCATGGGACCCACCTGCTTGAATTCGCGGGATCAATACTACAGGACAAATAACGGCATTAACGGAGATTACCATCTTTTAAAGAATAAAGCAATTTGCTCTTGGCAAATTGCTTTTTCTATTTGTTGCTTATTTTGGAGGATTTGTTCATGATTAGGATTTTGATGATTATCGCCACTTTACTATTATTATTCGTTAGCTATTATTTATTTAATAAACAGGATATCTTTTTTGTATTGATCAAGAAAAATGACAAAAATCAAGGATTCCTACAATTTTATGGAGCTGCGTATGCTGTTTTAGGCGTTATGGGTATTTTAGCCGCTTTTTTCAATCAACGCTTCATCGCTTTGATCTTTTTATTGATCGTGATTCTCGTTTCTGCCACCTTCAGTATCCGCTTTGCAAAAAAAATTGCTGAACCAAAGCAGTAAATAATTCTCTTTTTCCACAAAGTGTTCTACAATAAAAGAGTACAACACGATTGACTTGAGGAGTGAATGCTTATGTTACAACAATACAAAAAAATCATGGTTGCCGTGGATGGTTCTGATGAAGCTGAATTAGCTTTTAAAAAGGCGGTCAATGTAGCTATCCGAAATAACGGAGAACTTCTATTAGCACATGTCATTGACACACGTTCTTTCCAAACCGTTTCATCATTTGATGGAATGTTGGCAGAACAAGCTACTGAAATGGCAAAGCAAACATTGGCAGATTATGAAAGCAATGCGAAAAAAGCTGGCTTGAATAATGTAACCTCTGTCGTAGAATATGGCTCACCAAAACAACTGATTGCGAAAGAAATCCCAGAAGATAATCAAGTAGACTTGATTATGTTAGGAGCTACAGGATTGAATGCTGTAGAACGTTTATTTATTGGTTCTGTTTCTGAATATGTTATTAGAAACGCGGCTTGCGATGTGCTTGTTGTTCGAACTGATTTAGAAAACCAATTGCCTCCTAAAAAAGACTAATTGATGAAAAGCTGTGTTTCAGAGGGGATCTCAAAAGTAAAACTTTTGAAGATCACTTGTCTGGACACAGCTTTTTTTGTTCTTCAAAAAATAAATTCGCTTATTGAGCGTCTTTCCTCTCACGATTCAAAGAATACTTGGATTCACTCACTTCTTTATATTCAGATCCTTCTGTGTAAAAAATAAATAAGCATGTCCTCTTAGAAAACGGATATAAAATTATCCATTTTCTAAAGAGAACACGCGTGTATTTTTAGCCGCGCAAACGCTCCACGTCACGGGCAATCATTAGTTCTTCATCTGTTGGAATCACTAATACTCTTACTTTTGATTCTTTTGTAGAGATATCTACTTCTTCACCATGCAATTCATTCAACGCTGGATCGATTTCACAGCCAAACCAAGACATACCTTTAATGATTTCATTGCGTACATGTCCGTCATTTTCGCCGATACCAGCAGTAAAGACGATTGCATCGACACCATTCATCGTTGTCACGTATCCGCCGATATATTTTCGGATGCGATCCACGAAGATATCATAAGCTAAACGAATGTGTTCTTTTTCATAGTTTTTTTCAAGATCACGCATATCGCTAGACAATCCTGTTAGGCCTAGCAAACCAGATTTTTTATTCAAAACATTGATCATTTCATCAATATCAATCTCTAATTTTTCCATTAAGTATGGAAGAACAGCTGGATCGATATCGCCTGAACGCGTACCCATTGTCACACCAGCTAATGGCGTGAATCCCATAGAAGTATCCATGGATTTACCACCATTTACAGCTGTGATTGATACTCCGTTTCCTAAGTGGCAAGTAATGATTTTTAGCTCTTCAATCGGTTTGTTCAATAATTTTGCTGCACGTTCCGATACATAACGATGGCTTGTGCCATGGAAGCCATATTTTCTTACTTTGAAATCTTCGTAATAAGACACTGGCAAGCTGTATAAATAATTTTGCTTTGGCATTGTTGAGTGAAAAGATGTATCGAATACAGCTACGCTCAAAATGTCAGGTAAAATCTTTTTAAAGGCTTTGATTCCCATCAGGTTAGCAGGATTATGCAAAGGAGCAAATTCTGCTAATTCAGCAATGCGGTCCATTACTCCCTCATCGATCACTACTGAATCCCCATAAGTTTCTCCTCCGTGAACAACGCGGTGCCCTACACCGGTGATTTCATCATAAGAACTTAAAATTTGCAGTTCAATCAACTGATCTAACAGCATTTTTACTGCTACTTCGTGGTTTTCGATATCCATGATTTGTTCGAATTTTTGACTATCGCCGTACTTGATCGTAAAAATAGAATCTTGTAAACCGATACGTTCGACGATCCCTTTCGCAACTACGGTTTCTTCTGGCATTTGATATAATTGCCACTTCAAACTTGAACTCCCAGCATTGATTGCAATTGTTTTAGACATATGACTCTCCTTCTCGTTGAATGATTACAGAGCAGATGATTTCCAGTTTTTAAACTCGTTGAAAAATTCCGTCACCTTCTCTGGTTCTTTTAGTGAAGCAAGTTTCACAAGCAGTACTTCTTTTACTTGTTTTGCTTGTGGTCCTTTTTTCTGTAAGATCAAAATACTTTTTTGTGATTGTTTGTTGCGGAACAACTCATCTGGCAATTGAATCATTCCTTGAAGATAGCCTTCTTCTTTAAACCATTTTTTGATTTCTTCGCTTTGATCCGTTTCTAAAAAACCGCTTGGCATCAAAAACAAACCAAAACCATCCGGCTTCACGTATTTCATTGATTGCTCCAGCAATAAATGATGTGCATAACTGTGGCCTTCTTCGGTACTTGTTAAAAATTCTTTTGCTTTTTCGTCATTCGGATAATAACCGATCGGCAAATCGCTGATTGCAAAATCGACAGGATCGATTAATAAATCCTGCAACCCGTCTTGATGGAAGTATTGAACATTTGCTTGTGTCAAATCACTTGTAGAAGCTGCCACAGCCAACAATGTATCATCAATATCCACACCAAATCCTTCTGTTTGATACCCCGCATTCGATAGGTTTAAAAGAACTGTTAATAACAAGTTGCCCATTCCTGCCGCAATATCCAGAATCTTAACTGGTTCCTTTTTATTTGTGTATAGTTGTTCAATAAGAAAAACAAATAAAAAACCGATACTATCAGGAGTGAGTTGATGGTTCGCCTGCAGATGTTCTGTCTGGTTGCCCTTCAATAAAAGCAGTTGAGACAATCTGCGCCATTCTTCTGGCTCGAAAGAAAGTTTTTTCAACTCTTCATAAAGAGCTGTGATCCGTTGTGCTGTCTCTTTTGCCGGCACTCCATCCACCACACGTACTTGATAATCATCTATTAGATTTTCTGCATTTTCGACATAGGCTTCTAAAAAGGAAGTTCCCAATGCATTCTGTAAAAGCTGAATAGCTTCCAGGTTCTGATTGAACCCTTGTTCCATTTTTTCTGGTAACATGGTGCACCTCATTTCTAGATATATTATAACAATTTTTTCACCTGTTTAATTCTATCGAACAATTGACAAAATTTCAATCGTTTTCACTGTTTTTTATTTTGTGAAACGGCAAACATTTTTTTATTAAAAACAGTGTTATAACAGAAAAGAGGGCGTTTTCACGAACAATTCCTCATTCTGTACCAGTATCTGTATCATTTTTTACTTCTTCTATGAATCGAAAGATAAACGGCGAGACTTCTACCTCCAAGAATAGAGACTGTTGTACCCATTGATATGTTACAGATCCAGTTGTGTAGTAAAAAATCCCTTCCGACTTCTCAACAAGTATAGACTGTTCCGATAGAGCCATCTGTTTCATTATTTTTGCTATATAATAATTTTTTATTCGTATATTCAGATCTATTGACAAACGATAGCTTTCTAATGCTGCCGTTAATAAAAACGTACATAAAAGAAATAAAAGCAACACAGAAAATAAAATAGAGCCCTTACAACATTTTCTATTGATCGTTTTTTGTCCATATGGCATATCCATCTTCTCCATTTTCAAAGTGTACATAAAAAGAAATTGTGTGTTCTTTTTCCAATAATTGAAGCTCAGTGATGCTTGTTAACATAGGTTGATGCCCGCCGGAAGTTCTTCTTTTACGTATCATCGTCTGATATCTTTCGATGATGTACTGTTTATCCTCTACAGTGTAATGCAATTGCTGATTTTTCACGGAAACATTGTGACTGCTGTTAAGTTCCTCTTCTAATTGTGCTAAAAATATCAGCCACTCTTTTTGATCTTTACGCTGCAGAAAGTCACTTACTTGGATGGTTTGCTGGATCAAAAGATTGAATGACAGCAATATACTGCTTACTATCATTAGTCCGATTAGACATTCAATCAGCGTAAATGCCGGGATTTCTTGTTTTTTCAATATTGATTGCTTCTTTCTCCATATTGACAAGCACTTTTTCGATTACTCCATTATTTTCGACAATTTGGATATCGTACATAATCATTTCTTCACTTCGCTCTGGTCTTTTGTGATATATCCGCTGTGTCTTGGTATCTTCGTAAACCATTCGAATAAGTAGCATTTCCTCCCCGCTGTTCTTTTCTGCCTGAAGTAAAAAAAGCTGACCAAAACTCACTAAGTACACACAGACGGAAGCAATCATCAGCGCTGTAAGGGACTCTAATAAAATAAACCCTTTTCTATTCAATTCTTTTTGTATAGCGTCCACTCCCCATCTGGAATTGATACGTAATCGTTTGCCCTTTTTCTTCCCAATAAAATTGATACGCTTTTAGTGAACTTTCATTTCCAGTTCCAGCCGCAAAAGTGATGGAAGCATGGCGTTTCAAGGTAATCTCATCAGGAATATCTAATACTTTCCAGCTCGCTTCATCGGGTTGCGACATACGAAAAATGATCTGATTTTCGTCATTGTTCCAATAAAAACCTGTTTGGATTTGGTTCACAATAGCGATTTTTTGAGTGGTATAGATTCGTTTTTCAAACTGGCTGAAAAATTGATAGACTGCCAATTCATTCTTCCATGCAGAAAATGCGAGAACTGGAAAAGAAAGGATTGTTGTAAGCAATAAAATCAGTAAGAGTGACTCAAACAACGTATATCCTGATGCTAATGTTTTACCTTCAAGGTCGCTGGTAGATGTCTGCATGTTCTCGTTTGATATAGCCTTCATTCAATAATTCCTCCACGGTAGGGATTCTTCCATTGTTTTGAAGCGCGTAGAGCTCTTTTTGTGTGTCTACCAACTGAATGATTGCTTCACGACTTTCTTGGTCTACATGATTCCTATAACGTGACAAATTAGGAACGAACAACAATACTAGTACACTGATGATCAGTAAAACGATCAGCATTTCGATTAATGTAAAACCGCTATAATAAGGTGTTCTTTTCTTTTTCATGGCAAGACCTCCTCGATACTTCCATAAACAGGTAATAAAACAGCAGCATATACCAGTAAAATCAAAACCGCTACGCCCAAAAAAATAATTGGCTGAATAAAATGCAGCCAGTGCTGAAGTCGTTTGAAAAGCTGTTTTCTTGTCCATTCGCTGTAAAATATCAGTTCTTTCCCTAAATTTCCTTTTGCCTCTCCCTGCAAAATAATCTTGCTGAATTCTTCAGATAGAAAACGGTAATTCTGGAACTGATCAGCTAATGGTATACCTGCCTCCAATCCTTGTATCATCTTGGAAGCAAGGTGTTGAATCAGACTTTCTTGTTTCGTCTCCTTCAAGCAAACGATGATTTGCCTTAATTCGAAGCCTTCATGAAAAAGTTTGCCAATCTCTAGCGACAAATAAGCAGATTGATACAAGGAATATATCGGCCCAATCACCAATTGTCTGCTGATCCATTCACTCCGATCAATAGGAGACAATTTCATCAGCCGATACCTTACTAGAAAAGTCAATAAAGCAACCACGAGGATAAATAGTAGAACGTACCAGTGAAAGACTTGTATCAGCTGAATCCCCCAATGCTCTTCCATAACCATCCCTGAACCAATAAGCTGAGGTAAAACGAGCAAACGCATACTAAATAAGATACCTAGCAAAAAGGTGAGCAATAGCATCGGATAGGCAAGCAGCTTTTTCAAATCATTGCGAAATCCTTCGACCAGACGAAACTGTTTGGCAATTTCCAACAAAGTTGCCGGCAGATTCCCGTGAAGTTCAGCTAATTCGATCTGTACCAGTTGTTCTGCTCCATACCCTGTTTGCGAAAGTACTTCACTAAACGGTTGTCCTTCCTTTAGCTGATGTTGGATGTTTGCCAAAATAGCAGGCTGGAACGAACGGATCGTGAGTAATAAATAAAGGGATTCTTGCAAACTAAAACCAGTTAAAAGCAGTTCTCCCATGGTTTGTGCAAACTGGTTTTGCTGGCTTCTTGTCAGTCCTTTAGAATAGTTCTGACTGCCAAGTTTTTTTCTGAGCTTCTTCATAGCTTTCCTCCCATGATTTTTTTACTGGTTCTTCCTCCATAAATTGATAACTCCACAAGACAGAAGGATGGTGATCGGCATCTTCCAAAAGTTCTTGATAAATGACTCCAGCTAGACATTCAGATAGCTCTTCTTTTTTCTTTGTTAGTTCATGGATTCTGATCAATGTACCTTCAAGATTGCGTGCATGTACGGTTGCGAATACCCGATGTCCCGTTAGTGCAGCTCTTACCGCAGCATGTGCAGTTGATTCATCTCTTATTTCGCCAATGATCAACAAATCAGGGCGATGCCGTAATGCGAGCTTCAAAAGTGTGTCATAAGTCTGTGCTATTTTGGGATTGATCTGCAATTGCAGAAAGAATGGTTCTTCGATCTCTACAGGATCTTCAATCGTGATTACTTGCCGTTTTTCTTTCAAAGCTAACCGATACATCAATGACGTCTTGCCTGACCCGACTGGTCCGCTGAATAGATATAATCCACGTCTAAAGGTTTTCTGCAAAATAGTTTCAAAATCTAGAGAATTAAAGCAACGATGAGGTGTTTCAGAAATACCGTATAATAGCCGAATCACTAAGCTTTCTCGTTGAAGGTAATCTCCTACAGAAGACAGTCGTAACCGAACCTTCTGTTTTTCTAAAGAATAGGTCAATGCACCTAATTGAGCTTTTCTTTTTTCTCCGATATCCATTTGTCCCAAATACTTAAATCTTGAAATCAATTGCTGGCCATCTGCCGAAGATACTTCCTTCCAGAATGTTCGTTTTTTTCCATAGCGAAAATAGATGTAAAATACTTCTGAAGCTGGCAAGACATATACGTCTTGGGCATGTTTGGCGAAACTTTCACTTATCATTTGATCGGATAATCGTTTTATTTCCATTATTCTCCCCTCCACAAAAAACATACGTCTTTTTGAACTTTTTGTTTCAAATAAAATGAATTTATTAAAAAACATTGGCAAAAAACGAATTTATGTTATACTTATAAAAATTTATCTTGGGAGGCATTCCATTGGAATCAACATTAAAGAAATACATCGAAGTAGCAAGTAAAAAAAAGCCCGCTGATCTAGTGATCAAACAGGCTAAGATCGTCAATGTCTTTACGAAAGAGATCATGGAAAAAGATGTAGCGATTTACGAAGGAATGATCGTAGGGATTGGTGAATACGAAGGAAAAAGCGTACATAATGCTAAGGGGCAATATCTAGTACCAGGATTCATTGATGGCCATGTGCATATTGAAAGTTCACTTTTATCACCAAGTGAATTTTCAAAAGTATCCTTGCTTCATGGAGTCACTACTGTAGTAACAGACCCCCACGAAATAGGAAACATCGCTGGGAGTACTGGTCTTCAATTTATGATAGAAGACGCAAGACAAACGCTTATGAATATTTTCTTTATGCTCCCTTCTTGTGTACCTGTCACCCCATTTGAGACAAATGGTGCAAATCTAAATGCCAAAAATCTGGCACCTTTTTTACAAAATCCCGAAGTTTTAGGTTTAGCTGAAGTCATGAACTATCAAGCAGTAGCAAATAATGAAGCAGATATCCTAGAAAAGATCCAGTTGATGCACCAGCATAAGAAAAAGATTGACGGACATGCAGCTGGTATCGGCATGGAAGAATTAAATGTTTATCCCGCAGCAGGTATTCGGACGGATCATGAAGCTACAACTGCAAAAGAGGCTAAAGAACGTTTGGATCTTGGTATGTATTTAATGGTTCGAGAAGGGACCGTTGCAAAAGATCTGGCCTCGCTACTACCGGCGATCACGCCTGATAATTCAAGAAGATGCTTCTTTGTCACCGATGATAAACTCATCAATGATTTAGTTAAAGAAGGATCGATTGACCATATCGTCCGTCAAGCTATTTCAATGGGAATTGATCCGTTACAGGCAATCCAGATGGCAACATTGAATGCAGCAGAATGTTTTGATTTGAAAACACTAGGTGCGATTGCTCCTGGGTATCAAGCTGATTTCTTCTTAACAGACGATCTTACCAAGCTGCCAATTCATGAAGTTTTCTATAAGGGAACATTGGTCGTCCAATCTGGTCAACTCGAAGACCATTTATTTGCTGATCATTCAAATCCATATACATGCTGTCTACCAAACCTAAATGCTCAACCATTGCATCCTCGTTCGTTAGAGCTGCTTCTCCCTTCTTCACAAGCCCATGTGATCGAAATTATCCCGAATAGTCTCGTCACGAACGATTTGGTAGAAAAAGTGGACCGACAAGGCGAACGATTCATTCCTTCAATCGAAAAAGACCAATTAAAGATTGCGGTGATCGAGCGTCACCATCAAACCAGAAATATTGGGTTAGGCATCGTAAAAGGATTTCAGCTGAAACAAGGGGCGATAGCGACAACGATTGCTCATGACTCTCATAATCTAGTTGTCGTGGGAACAAATGATGAGGATATGCTGTATGCTGCTAATCTTTTGATTCAAAAAGGTGGCGGGATGACTGTTGTCAACAAACAGAAGGAAATAGCTTGTCTTCCTCTACCGATAGGCGGCATCATGACACAGGAACCTTTTTCGCTCGTCAATGAACAGCTGAATGAATTAATAGCTGAAACACATCAACTAGGGGCAGCTAAAACCTTTGATCCTTTTTTGACACTTTCTTTCTTAACCTTATCTGTCATACCCGAATTGAAGATCACCGACAAAGGATTATTTTCATTCTCTCGATTCCAATTGATTCCACCTTGTTGAAAACCGAGGAAATAGGTATATCTTAAATCAAAAAAGTCCCAGAAAATGCACATGACAGATGTAATGTGTTTTCTGGGATTTGATTTATATTTTTATGAAAGTAAAAAGTTCATTCACAGACTTTTCTTTTTGGTCTTATCTTGAAATCGAGCTTCTACTCGATAAATACGTTGACCTTTCGAAGAAAATTTTTCTTCATACTCCGTCATAATATTGCCTTCAAATTGACTTTGATGCAAATCCAACCATACCTGTTTGAGGATCATGCCATATTGAGAAAAACTTGCCAGCGAATACTCAAACAATCCTTGATTATCTGTTTTGAAGTGGATTTCTCCATTTGGGCGGAGGATCTGTTCATCTACAGCAAGAAAAGTTTTGTATGTCAAGCGCCGTTTTTCATGTCGTTTTTTCGGCCATGGATCAGAAAAATTCAGATAGATCTGATCTACTTCGCTGTCAGCGAAATATTCTGTCAATGCTGATCCATCCACATGCAGAAGCTTCAGGTTAGGAAGCGGTTGTTCGATCAACTTGTCTAATGCTATAGAAACAACACTTACTTGCATTTCTACTCCAATATAATTGATTTCAGGATGGGCTTTTGCCATTCCAGTAATGAACTGGCCTTTCCCCATTCCAATCTCAATGTGGATTGGATGATCGTTTCCAAACAATTCATTCCATTTTCCCTTCCACAATGTTGGATCACTAATTACAAAATTCGGGTGAGCCGCTAGCATTTCCGCTGCTCCCGGACGATTTCGGACACGCATTATTTATCTCCATTCCTTTCTCTAATTAAAAAGGTCTGGCCAAATCTCCGCAGAGTTTGGGCCAAACCTCAGCCACTGAAAATTCGTTTTAATTGTAAAATTTCTTCGTTCATTCGTCGATGATCTTCACGTTTGCAGTATCTAGTGATTTCTTGGAGCAAATTCATGGCCGCATACCAGTGAAACTTTTCAAGCATTTCGTCAGTCGGACGTATGCCATAACTGATCAGCCATTGATTCCAACTGGATAGAGGCACATAATTTCCTAAAATCGTTGCAATATCTACCGCAGGGTCTGCAAACATGATTGAATCCCAATCCACGAGATATAAATAATTTTTACATACTAACCAATTTCGATGATTTACATCTCCATGCACTACTGATAGATTTTCCTTATCTATCGGCGGGATCTGCTCACGAAGAAATCGATGGACGATTTGCAGAAATTGATTTTTCTGGAGTTCTTCTGGTAATTCTTTTTCATATTTTTGCAACATCTTCTCCGGCGTCATAACACGTCCGCCGATACGGGTCAGCATGGTTTTAAGAGAATTTGAATGATGTAAATGGTACAAAACATCAATTACGTCATTTCTTTGACCAATCTCATTAGGAGTTAGCAAGCGGCCTTCTAGCCATTCTTGTGCTGTCAAGGTATCGCCATTCCCCGTTCGTTTTGTCCAAACAAGTTTTGGTGTAATTCCTTCCCTTGAAAGAGCAGCCAACATCGGAGTCGTGTTTCGTTTAATAAAGACTTTGTCTTCATCACGCATGCCTATGTATGTTTTTCCTGTATCGCCTTTGATGGGACGTAACCGCCACTCTTGGTCTAACTGAAACTCCATCATGCATTCTCCCGTCCTCTTACTCTTTGTTTTGCAGTACTTATTATTCTAGTCGCCTGATCACTACACGTCAAGCACATATACGTTCTTTTTCATTTATTTGCCATTCAAAAAACCGACTTTTCTCAAAAAAAATAGAACGAACAGCATTCTTACTGTCAACGCTCTATTTTTCAGTTCATTTTTATCCTACACAGCTTTGTTTTCAGTCTGACATCTTCTTCAAACGAGTTGGTACATATAGTTTAACAAAGAGACCCGTAACAATCAAATAAGCCGCTAGCGGAACCCATCGCTGCTGACCATCCAATACGACTGCAGCAATCAACCCAAAGATAACCGATGCGATAACTAATACCCATGTGAGCAGATACTGGATCGCCTGCTTCTTCTGATTCTCATGGATCGGATAAAGCTGAACGAGCACCATATAGCGGAACTGGCTCGCTAAAGGCAACAATTGGAACCCGATCAAATATAAAAATAAAGAACCGATTATCAGACTAAAATAAAAGTCGATCACTCCGAAAATCAATAGCCCACCTATAATTACTAACCGGAAATAAAGACCACTAAAATCAGAACCTCTTGCCAATCTTCTTGCAAACAAGTAAAGATAAGTGTTTTTTGATTCTCTCTTAATATGAGTCAATAGAGGATCCAAGTAGCGTCTTCTTTTTACCTTTGCCGTAATTTCAGGAACATCGGTGAATAAATTAATAAATTGATAGATTTGATGCAACCTTTGTTCTTCTGCGTGCACCATATTCTCCCAATCCAATCCTTTTTCCTGTTGCTTCCACAAAAACCAGTAATATAGACTTGCCTGTACCAATGCACCTGCTACCCCTGCCCAGACCAGCCAATAAAATGAAAGAAGCAAAATGAGCATAGAAGAAAGTAACCAACCTGTTTTCCAATAACGAATGACCTGTTGATCTAGCCGAAACAATTCTGCTCGCTTAATTTGCAGATGACTGAATTTCAAACTCCATAATATGATCAGATAGACGAAAAACATCGAAAAGACTTGCTGAGTACTAACCACCACTAATGGCATAGCAAATCCGCATGCCAATATCAAAAGGATCATCGGAAAAATGCAAGAATAGCGAAAAGCTCGTTCCAAATAGGTCTGCATTTCTTTTTCTTTCGGAAGTAAAAAAACAATATCTGCTGCCTCCGCAAAAGTAGCCATCTTGCCTACAAATAAACAGAGCATCCAAAATATAGAGATTATCATTCCCCCAAGTGCAAAAGGCGGATGCAAGGTTTTCAACCAGCTAGAATAGTACAATCCCACGCCACCAATTAAGAAAAGACAAACTAAAACAAAATGATCGTTCAACACATAGCGCATATATTTCATCATTTTCTTTTGATGCCTTGCTAAACGTTTTTGAAAAAAACTACTCATGTGCCTGCTCCTTTGTTAAAGCGATATAGATTTCGTCCAAAGAAGAATCCGGCAGATGAAATTCTTTTCTCAACATCTCAAGGGTCCCATCTGCTCGTATCTCTCCGTTATGTAAGATCACAAAACGGTCACAGTATTTTTCTGCAGTAGCTAAAATATGCGTAGACATCAAAATACCGGCTCCTTCTTTTTTCATCTCTACCATCAATTCAAGCAGCGCATTGATAGCTAGTGGGTCCAATCCTATGAATGGTTCATCAATGATATATAAAGAAGGCTCGATCAAAAAGGCGCATAAGATCATCACTTTCTGCTTCATCCCTTTTGAAAAATTAGCCGGAAACCAGTCAAGGCGATTAGACAAACGGAAAGTCTCCAACAGCTTTTCAGCTCTTTTCATTGCTGTATCCATAGGTATATCATAGGCCATCGCAGTGACTTCGATATGTTCCCTCAAAGTCAATTCTTCATATAAAGAAGGCGTCTCTGGAATATACCCAATTTGTTTACGATATTCTTCTGTATTTTTCTTTAAAGATAGATGATTGATTTCTATCGTTCCCTTTGAAGGTTCCAACAGACCGATAATGTGCTTGATGGTTGTACTTTTCCCTGCTCCGTTCAGCCCGATCAATCCTACTATCTCTCCAGGCTGTACGTTGAAACTGATGTCTTTTAACACAGGGAGATGGCCATACCCTCCTGTGACATGATCGATAATTAAACTCATTCTTTTTCCTCCGCCATTTATTTTTATTTATTATACCACGAAGAAAATGACGGTATTTTGTTTTTTTCCTTACAATGGCTTTAACTTATGGTAAAGTTAAGCTGAAGTATTTATTCTTTATGGAAAGGATGTTTTTTATGGAAAACTGTATTTTTTGCAAAATCATCAATCAAGAAATCCCAAGCTATAAAATTTATGAAGACGACAAAGTCTATGCTTTTTTAGACATTTCTCAAGCAACGAAAGGACACACGTTAGTTGTCCCTAAACGTCATGTAGCAGATATTTTTGAATATGATCCTGAACTTGCAGGAGAAGTTTTTTCACGTGTGCCTAAGATTGCTCAAGCATTAGAAAAAGCTTTTCCAGAAATGAAAGGTCTTAATATCTTGAATAACAACCGTGAATTAGCTTATCAATCTGTTTTTCATTCACATATCCATTTAGTTCCTCGCTATAGCAAAGAGGACGATTTTTCTATCCACTTTGGCAACCATCAAGACAGTTATGGACCAGAAGAACTAAAAGCTATTCAAGAAACAATCGTAAAGCAGGTGCACAGCGATGATTAAAAACTTTTTCAAAGGACTGTTATTCGGAGCTGCTGCTGGAACTGTCGGAGGTCTGTTATTTGCACCTAGGAGTGGGAACGAAACAAGAAAAAAACTGATTGAAGAACTGGAAGAAGCAACCACTCTGACAAACGATTTAAATAACAGCTTGGATCATTTTAAAAGCGCATTGATTGAGACAAAAGAAACAGCTGAATCTGTGATTCCCGCTTTCCAAGAAGCCATCAAAAAAGATATCGAAGATTTTAAATTCCAGGCCGAACCACGTATCGCCCAAATCAATGAACAAGTAGAAAAACTAACAGCTGATCTGCCTGAGTATCCTGATCAAATACAATAATGATCATTTTCTCAACAGATACGACTGTCTAATAGAGGAATAATTGCACATTTCCTAGGAATGTGATGAAATTTTGAATTTTGTTTGAAACTATCACGAGAACGCTTTTAAAGGGCATGGGATATGGTATAGTTAATATATAAAAAATAATAACTAATTACAGGAGTGCAAACATTAATGAAAAAAAAATCAATTATTTTGGCAGCTACTAGTGCGTTGGCTGTTTTAACTCTAGCGGCTTGTTCAGGCGATACCAATAAAGATATCGCAACGATGAAAGGCGGAACGATCACTGTATCTGATTTCTACGATGAAGCAAAGCTCGAATCATCGAACCAATCATTAGTACAACGGATGATCATCTATAAAGTATTCAATAACAAATACGGCGATAAAGTAACAGATAAACAAGTGGATGCAGAATACGACAAACAAGCGAAATCTTTAGGTGATACTTTTGAATCACAATTAGAAACTGCTGGGTATACGAAAGATTCTTATAAAGAATATATCCGTAATAATCTAGCTTTTGAAGCTGGTTTGAAGGCTCATGTAGATATTACAGATGATGATTTGAAAACTGCTTGGGAATCTTTCCATCCAGAAGTAGAAGCACAAATCATCAAATTATCAAGTGAAGATGAAGCCAAAGATGTAAAAAAATCAGCGGACGATGGGGATGATTTCTCTAAATTAGCCAAAGACAAATCGACTGATTCAGAGACAAAAGAAGATGGCGGTAAAGTCAAATTCGACTCGACGACAACAACCATTCCTGCAGAAGTAAAAGAAGCAGCTTTCAAATTGAAAGACGGCGAAGTCTCTGACGTTATTACTGCAACAAATACTACTTCTTATGCAACAGAATACTATGTTGTCAAAATGGTGAAAAACCAAAATAAAGGCAACGACATGGATAAATACAAAGATCAATTAAAAGAAATCGCTACTGAAACAAAATTAAGTGATAATACATTCACGACTAAAGTAATCGGTGAAGAATTAAAAGATGCAAATGTAAAAATCAAAGATGATGCCTTTGAAAATGTGTTGAGTGCATTCACAACAACTTCATCAAGTACGAAAGACTCAAGTGAAGCCACATCTTCAACAAAGAGCTCTGACACAAAATCAACTGATTCAACAAAAGAATCTTCAACTGAAGAAACAACTGATTCATCAAAATAAAAGAAAACAAAAAAAGCGAAGACTTATGTCTCGCTTTTTTGTTTTGAATGAAAAAAATAAATTTTTGCTATAAATCTTTTGGTACATAGAAACTTCGGTTGTCCATACCGAAAATCCGATCTGTGTATTTTCCTGGTTCTGTTTGACGAATCGAAGTCAACATCATCTGCATGGAAGCATCAATATTGTCGATTTGATGTAATATTTCTGCTTCCATTATTCTTGGACGTACAGGTGAACCATATTCTAATAGGCCGTGATGTGCTAAAACCATATGTCGTAATACGAGAACGTCTTCGTCAGCTTCGCTGATTTTCAGCGCAAGACAGGCTTTAGTTATTTCTTCGTCAATCAATACCAAATGACCGATTAAATTCCCTGCAAGCGTATATTCTGTCGACATAGGACCGGAAAGTTCGATCACCTTTCCTAAATCATGCAAAATGATACCCGCATATAATAATGGTCGATTCAACTCAGGATATTCGTCGGCAATTGATTTTCCTAAGTGAAGCATTGTCAAAGTATGATAAGCTAATCCACTGGCAAATGCATGATGGTTTCTTTTGGCTGCCGGAAACTCAAAAAATTGTTTTTGGTATTTATTGAGTAGATAGCGAACGATCCGATTCCAATGTGCATTTGTGATTTCAAATAATAATTGATTGATTTCTTCTTCCATTTCTTCTTTCTTCAAAGGGGCTCTTTCCATGTATAAACTAGGTTCCCCTGGCTCATCCATCCTTGTTAAACGCATGTGAAGAATCTTTACTTGCGGGTTCCCTTGATAAACCTCTCTTTTACCGTTTAGAAAAACGACTGTGCCGGCTGTAAATTTATTGATTTCCTCTTCCGAAGCATCCCAGTACTTGCCATCGATGGTACCTGAAGTATCTTGGAAAGTAAAAGCAATAAATTTTTTTCCGTTTTTAGCGATTCTTACATCTGCACTTTTGATCAGGACAAATTGCTCAAACTGCTCATCGATTACTAAATCACGAATTTTTTTCATTATTTGCTCCTTCTAATTGTTTTACGGTTTGGTTCATCTCATGGTAATAGCTTACCATTTCTTTATCAGAAGAAAAACAAATTATTTGATACTTTTCTCCAAATTTAGCTAAAAGTTCAGCTAATTGATACTTTCGCTGATGATCATAATGAAGCCAGCCATCATCTATGATGATCGGGCATATCGAACGATTGGCTTCTAACGAGAGGTAAGCAAACCTCATCGCCATAATCAGCTGATCTTTCGTACCTGTAGACAACTCATAGATTGGAAAGTCTGTATATCCGTCTGTTAAAGTCAGTGTATCGTTTTTCAGTAATATCTTCTGATAATTTCCTTTTGTTAAAATACCTAAATAATCACCCGCTGCTTTTAACAACTGAGGTAATTGTCTCTCACTCATCTCTGTTGAAAGATCGCCTAAGAATGTCCCTGCGATTTCAAATGCGCCCCATTCCTCCAGCAATTCCTGCAATTTTGCTTTTTGTCGGCTAGCTTGTTGATAGAGTTCGTCCAATGTGCCGTCTCTTTGCAGCTCTTCTACTTGAAGTTGGAGTCGTTGCCGATTTTCACTTGCCTCTTTTTCTTCTTGCTGTAGTTGGCCTTGTTTTTCTTTCAATTGCCGCAGTCTTACAGATAATTTCTCTTTCGTCAGTTCTTCAGGAAACAGTGGACGAAGCATTTCTGACAGTTCATTGTACCTTTTCATCTGCTGTTCGGCTTGTTTGGCTTTTTGTAAAAAGACAGGTACTTCCGAAGGATAAGATAATCCAGCTTGGCTCAATTGTTCGCTGTATTCTTGTATCCATACTTTTTGTTTCTTTTTCAATTGATTGATTTCTTGCTTCAATAAAGTATTTTGCTGATAGCTTCTGGCAAATTTCATCTGTTCCATTTCTTGGATAAAACGGGAAAGCATAGCCATTTTTTCTGAGATCGTCTTATCTTGTATGGGTAGCCATTCTTTAACAAACTCAAATTTCTGATCGATCTGTTGTAGTTTTTCTTGGATTTCCTGCTCTCTTTTATGTTTCCGCACAAATACGCCATACAATTTCTGATAATCTATGACTTCTTGCCCATATTCTTTCATGAGTTTGAGTGTATCCATCTTTCCTAAGTGCCGATGATCAGCAAAACGATATACTTCTTGCTGAAGAATCTGTTTTTCTTCTTCGATTCTCTTTTGTTTTTCTTCTGCTTCTGCTAATTGGGCTAAAGCTAAATCAAGCTGACCTAGTTTTTCTTGCCACATTCCTTTTATTTCTGAGAAATCATTTTTAGGTTTAACCTTTGGTTGCTGTTTGTAAAAGAAATAGCCCACCATGCCTGCACCAATCAATAAAAAGATCACTTTTAAGGGCATTGGTACAAATATACCTGCAATGATTATTGCTCCGCCAGCAATTAGCATATAGGGTTTAGATGAAGGGGTTGGTGCTATCTCTGACTGATTTTGTAATAATGCTGGATAAGTCTCTTCCAACTCATTCACTTCTGCTTCGATCATTTTTTGCTGTTCTTTAGCTATCTGGAGACGCACAGAAATCTGGCTTTCTAGATCAGCAATCCTTCTTTCTTCAGCCAGAAGATTCTTCCACTCTTCTTCATATAAAAATTCTTCCGGTAACGGATTTTTCTGCCACTGCCATCTTTGTTCCAAGATCTTCAATTCTGAATTTGTTTCTCTAGTCTCTATTTGAAGTCTTTGCCATTCTTCGCTTAATTGTTCCGTTGTAAACTGGAGTTGTTGGAGGTCTTTTAGTTCTTGCTCCTGCTCTAAATAAAAATAATATCTAGCTGACTGCTGATCCATCCCGCTATGCTTTTCCAGAGTTGCTTCTAATTCTTCTAAACGCTCATTTGTTTGCTGATACCGTTTGGAAAAAGACTCCAGATCAAGAAGAAGTTGTTCATCAGGAAGACCTGTGGCGATGTTTTTTTTGAGGGATTGCCATTCTTCATATAAAGAAAAATTGAGTTCTTGCTGTCTGGCTAGTGCAAATTGTTTATTCGCCTCATGTAGTTGTTCCAGTAACTGTTGCTGTTGCGACTCGTATTCCTGTTCTTGTTGGATCAACTTGCCAAAATAAGCTTCCTGTTCTTGTTTTAGATGGATTTTTTCTTGAAGCTCTTTCCATTCATTTAATTTTTGATTGATCAGCAGTTTTTGGCCTTTTTTCTTGAATAACTGTTGTGCTTTCTGATAATATTCTTGTCTTTTTTGGAATACTTGAGAACTGCCCGTAATCCCTAAAGAAATCAGTGCATCATGTAGCTCTTTTTCTCTCAAGTGATCTAGTTCCATCAACTGTTCTTGCTGGAAAGTAAATACCTGCTGGAATAACTCTTTCGTCAAAGGTGCAATCAGTTTTTCTAGTAATTCATCACTTCCAACTTGGTTCCCCAGCCATACCTTCGATTTTCCACGATTTTGCTGTTTATAGCGCTCGACAGCAAACTCACCGTATACAGGATGTATAAGCCATATTTTGCCGCCATAGGCTGAGCCGTCTTTTGGTGTATAATCCTTTTTTTTTACGGCCTTTTGAAGGGAATCCAAATAAGATGGCTTGGATAAATTGATAAATCGTTGATTTTCCTGCTTCGTTTCCCCCATAGATCAGCTGATTGCCTGAATAAAAATCAAAACTTTTTTGACGCCATTTTCCAAAAGCAGCAATCTCGATCCTTAAAATCTTCATTCCTGATCCTCCTCAAATAAAAAATCTTGATTAAGTAGCTGCTTGGCTTTTTCAAGTGTTTCTTCTTGATATTCCGGCAGTTCGCTCAATATTTTAGCCGCTTCTTGGTGACTATATACTTCATTTAAAATTTGTTGGAAATCTTGAGGTGTCTGATAGTATTGAAATAGCTGTTCCATCAATTTAGCAGAAGCAGCAAGTGGAATCTTCGCATAAAAAGTATCCTCCATGAGAGAAATACGCCAAATAAATAAATCCCTTATCCTATCTGAAAATTCCTCTAACAGATAATCTAATAACTCTCCTGATTGTATTCTCTCTAGAACATCTGTATTGAGATGGTCATAATCTTTTAATTTTATCTCAATTAAACTAAACTCATCTTCTACTTTTGAAAGTTGCTGACGAATATGAACAATGACCTCTTTTGTCGTTTTCGCTTGCCTCAATGATATTTCCTTTGTCTTCCAATAGACCTCTGCTACTTTAATCGGATGTATTTGACAACTTCCTTTACTTAATTCAACAAGTAGAATGGACGTAGAAGTTTGTTCTTTTTTAGTGTGTCCTTGAGGCGCACCTGGATAAACGATGGTTTGCTTTTCATTTAAAACTGTTGGCACATGGATATGCCCCAAAGCCCAATAATCGTATCCTTTTTCTTGCATTTTTGAAGGTTGGAAAGGGGCATAGTTCCCTTTTTGCGAGGTACCAGGTTCCCCGTGATACAAACCAATATGGTAATCTGTGAGTTCTCTAGAAGGAAATTCCATCACTTTGTCTTTTTGAATCCATGGTTGTCGATAACTGAATCCACTGAGAGAGACAGTTTCGCCACTTTTTATCGTTATTTTTTTTGTCTCTACCGTTTCGGATGTAAATAAATGGACATTTTTAGGAAAGGAGAACCAATACCGCTCTTTTTGATAGAAATCATGATTTCCGAATATTATAAATACAGGTATATGGTTTTTTTCTAACCGTTTCATCTGTTCTAAAAAATGTTTCTGTATTTTTAATGAAGGACGATTTTGATGAAAATTATCTCCTGCAAGTAAAACAAAATCAACGTTATTTATTATTGCCTGTTCAATGATATTTGATAAAACGGTCAGATTCGTCTTCAATAATTTTTCCTGTACAGTTTTATCTAGAGTTGTCAGTCCTTCAAATGACCGATCCATATGTAAATCTGCCGCATGGATAAATTTCACCATTAAAAATTCCCTCCTCTTTTTCTTTTATCATACCATTTTCAATGTTTTTTTTCATCAATAACCGAAAATTTGTTCGTATTATGCAAAGAAATTACGATAAATGGCTGGCTTCAAAAAATGAGTTTATTCGAAAAAAGATTGTGACATGATTTTTGTCACAATCCTAAATATTTATATTCTATACTCCCTAAATTAGTTTATATGGTAAGAATTCTTTCAAAAGCTTGAGATACTCCGTCTTTATCGTTTGAAACGGTAATATAATCAGCTTTTTTCATGATCTCTTGATGACTATTTCCCATTGCAAAACTAATATCTGCACTCTCAAACATAGATAAGTCATTTAAACTATCCCCGATCGCGATTCTCAAAGGTTTTTTTAAATTGTAGATTGATTCCAAACGATCAAACACCGTGCCTTTCGATACATTTTGAGGCACGATTTCAATGTTTACAGGTGCTGATTCAGTAACAGTCACATTTAGCATCTTTTTCAAACGGTTAAATATATTCGCTTTCAATTGACGATTGGGAATAAAAATAAAAAATTTGTAAATACTGATATCATCCTTTTCTATAATTTCCTCAATATTATTATAAGGAATAGAACAAATAGATTTTTCATACTCAAGCTCATAGTTCAACTCCTTGACAGAAAATTCACTACCTACCTCGTGAAAGATTTTTTTCATTTTATTTTTATAGTTCTGCGATTCATAACTTCCGAGATTCGTATATATTTTAGTTGGAAATTTCGATATGACAGAATCAATTTTTTTTACATCCTTTTTATCGAAAAAAGACTCAAATATCTTTTTTTCTCCATCAAATCCAACAGAACCATTTAATCCTACTGCTGGAACCATTAAACCAGATTTTTTGAGAATATTATTAATGTCTTCTACTTCTCTTCCAGAACAAATGAATGGAAAACAGTCTTTAGGTAAATGTTGCATTGTTCTTGCATTTTTTTGACTAATGCTCTGGTCAGAATTCAAAAGAGTACCGTCTAAATCTATACCAATTAGTTTCATTTCATCCATGTCTCCTATACGTTAATTATACATTCACTGCTGATTATAAGTCTAAATTTCTCACAAAACATATACTAATTATACCTAATTTAAGTAAGTGTAAGAATCATTTTAAGAATAGGAACGGACATTTGTATACTGTTCTCTATATTTTTGATTTATAAATAAACGTGTATTGTATCAAAATCAATTATATCGTTATTTTATAATAACCAACTATAAAAAAACGAAGTAGGTG
The DNA here is from genome assembly GCF_001814285.1 of Enterococcus sp. HMSC076E04. Lineage (NCBI taxonomy): Bacteria > Bacillati > Bacillota > Bacilli > Lactobacillales > Enterococcaceae > Enterococcus > Enterococcus sp. HMSC076E04. The sequence continues at coordinate 83,448 of NZ_KV815599.1, forward strand.
AAAACTAACTTCGATATTCATAGAAGACTCTATTAGTTCAATTTAGTAAAAGTTTTAAACAAAAAAAGATGAACTATTTCTAGTTCATCTTGTTACCTTTGCGTGGCGACGTCCTACTCTCACAAG